>CAMNHF010000045.1 GCA_946538975.1 uncultured Clostridia bacterium
CGATGCCATCGAGATCTACACCGCCCCCGCCGACTTCCACAACGTCCGCGAGGCGCTCGAGGCGCAGGGCATCACCTTCATCTCCGCCGAGGTGCAGATGATCCCGCAAAACACCGTCGCCATCACCGATCCCGAGACGCTGGAAAAGGTGATGAAGCTCCTGGAGATGCTCGAGGAGAACGACGATGTGCAGAACGTCTTCCACAACGCCGAACTGCCCGAGGAAGAGGAAGAAGACTGATTTCCACAGACCGATTTCCAAGCAAAAGAGCCCGGCTGCGCGCCGGGCTTTTGCTGTATTTTGGAGGGAAGGCCGTCAGAATTTGAACACGATGCCGACAACGGCCGAGATCGCGATGAAGATCACCGGGCTCCACTTCAGCTTCCGCTGGGCGATGAAGATCACCGCCGCCAGCGCCAGCGCCTTCCAGATGAAGAACTCGCCGAGCCCGGCGCCGCCGGCCAGCGCATCCATGTTGACCAGGGCGACCTTCGCCACGTTCAGGCCCGCCGCGGAGATCATCGCGATGGAGGCGGGGCGCAGGCCGTAGAAGGCGCCCTCCACCAGCTTGCTGTCCCGGAAGCGGTTCAGGAAGCGGGCGATGATCAGGATGATGATGACGCTGGGCAGCGCCAGTGCGAGGCTGGCCAGGATGCCGCCCGGGATGCCCGCGGTGCGGAAGCCGGCGTAGGTGGACATGTTGATGCCGATGGGGCCGGGAGTCGATTCGGCGACGGCGATCATGTCGGCAATGTCCGCATGGGAAAACCATTCGGGGAAGCGGTCGCTCATCTCGTACAGGAAGGGCAGGGTCGCCAGGCCGCCGCCCACCGAGAACAGGCCGGTTTTGAAGAACTCGAGCATCAGCTGCAGGATCGTCATTTCGCCTCGCCTCCCTTCCCGGCGGCGCGGTTCTTGCGCCCGGCCGCCAGAATGCCGACGAGCCCCGAGGCGATCACCAGCACGACGGCCGGAACCTTCACCGGCAGCCACGCGGAGCCGGCGTGCAGGGCGAACACCGCCAGATACAGCCCCAGGGTCAGCGGGTCGACCACCGACTTCTTCCACAGGCGCAGCACCGCCTGCAGGATCAGCACGCACACGCACACGCGGATGCCCGCGAAGGCGTGCTGAACCACCTCCAGCTGGGCGAAGTTCTGCAGGAACATCGCGATGGCCAGAATGATGATCACCGGCCCGGTCAGGAAGCCCAGCGACGCCGCGACGGCGCCTTTCACGCCCGCCCGCTTCTCCCCGATGAAGGTGGAGACGTTCATCGCGATGATGCCCGGCGTGCACTGGCCGATGGAGAAATAGTCGCGCAGGTCATCCAGCGTGGTCCAGTGGCGCTTGTCGGCCAGCTCGCGCTCCAGGATGGGCAGCATGGCGTAGCCGCCGCCGAAGGTGACGCAGCCGATCTTCACAAACGTCCAGTACAGCTCCAGCAAGTCTCCCATTTTGTTTCCCCTTTGCTTCATATTCATTCACCGCAGGCTCCCGGCCGACGGGAGGCCGTAGGCGCTCTCCGCCCCCAGCGCCGCGCGCAGGATGGCCTCGCTGACCACCTCCGCCGCCAGCGCGCCGGTGAGATCCAGATCCGCCTGCACCTCCCCCGCCGAGACGGCATAGATGCTGTCGCCGTCCGCCGAGGTGTGCACCGGCCGGATCGCGCGGGCAAAGCCGTCGTGCGCCATGCCCGCCAGCTTGCACAGCTGCGCCTTGTCAAAGGCCGCGTTGGTCATCACCGCCGCCAGGGTGGTGTTGCCGGTGAACTTGTTCTCCGTGGGCCGGATCGACGCCCGCATGCAGTCCATTGTGCTGCGCAGGGCGCTCTTGTCCTCCGTGAGCAGGCCGGCCACCTGCCGCCCGGTCTTCCAGTCGAACACATCCCCCAGCGCGTTGAGCACCACCACCGCGCCCAGCTGCAGCTCCCCCAGCTGCACCGCGTAGCTGCCGATGCCGGTTTTCATCGCGGTGGCCATGCCGCGGCATTTGCCCACCGACGCGCCGCAGCCCGCGCCGTAATTGCCGTCGCGGTAGTTGGGCGCATCCAGCGCGCATCGCGCCGCCGCCCGCCCCATGGCCGCGTCGGGCCGCACCCGGGCGCTGCCCACCGAGAGATCATACAGATCCGCCTGGGCCACCAGCGGCACCAGGGCAAAGCCGGTGTCGTAGCCGATGCCGCGCGCCTCCAGCTCCGCCATGACCCCGTCCGCCGCGCCCAGCCCGTACGCGCTGCCGCCCGCGAGCACGATGGCATGGATGGATTGCGCCGCCATCAGCGGGTTCAGCAGCTGGCTCTCCCTGGACGCGGGGCCGCCCCCGCGCACGTCCAGGCCGGCGCGCATGCCCCGCTCGCAGATCAGCACGGTGCAGCCCGTGGCCGCAGCCGCGTCCTCCACCTGGCCGATCCGGAAGGGCTGCAGTTCGGCAATGGGGATCTCCCTCATCTGCATCCGTCCCCCTCTCCTCTCTTCAAGAGCCTGCCTGAATTTCAGCCTCCCCGCCGGCCCGGCAGGGAGGCTGAAATTCAGGCAGGCTCACCCATATGCCGGGCGACCGTCAGCGGAAGCAGCGCTTCACGATCTCAATCACCAGCGCCACCTGGGCAGCCGTCATCTTGTTGTCGCTGGGCAGGCACAGGCCGTGCTTGAAGAGCCACTTGCCGTTGTCCACCGCGGTGCCCTCGTCGATGTAGGCGTTGGTGCGGCCGCGGGCAATGCCCTGGGTGGTGATGAACAGGTGGTTGCGGTAGATCGGCTGCATGTGCATCGGCTTCCAGACCGGGCGGCCCTCGGCGTTGAAGGCCATCAGTGCGCCCAGGATCTCCGTCGGGCAGGACTTGCCCGGCTCCGTCACGTAGATCGCATTGCTGTCGCCGCGCACCTGGCGGCACATGGCGCTCTCGTCCACCAGCAGGCAGCTGAGCCAGTAATTCGGCTCGGTGTCCGCGGGGATGGGGTTCATGCGCACCGGCAGGCCGCGGAAGCCCTCGCGGTACTGCTCGTAGATCGCCTTCTTCTGCGCGATGTGGTCCTCCAGGTAGGGCAGCTGGCCGCGCACCACGCCCGCGATGATGTTGCTCATGCGGTAGTTGTAGCCCAGCTCCTCATGCTGGTACCAGGCGGCGTTCTCGCGGCTCTGCGTGGACCACTTGCGCACGCGGTGGGCATCCTCGCGGCTGTCGGTGAGGAACATGCCGCCGGAGGAGCCGGTGATGATCTTGTTGCCGTTGAAGGAGATGATCGAGTAATCGCCGAACATGCCGGTCTGCACGCCCTTGTAGGAGGCGCCGAAGGACTCGGCCGCGTCCTCGACGATCAGCGCGCCGTGGCGGTCCGCGATGGCGCGGATCTCGTCGCACTTGCCAGGCGTGCCGTAGAGGTGGGCCAGCACAATCAGCCGGACGTCCGGATAGAGCGCAAAGGCCTTCTCCAGCGCCTCAGGCGACATGTTCCAGGAATCCAGCTCCGTGTCGATGAAGATGGCCTCCCCGCCCTCGTAGGCCACGGGATTGACCGTCGCGTCGAAGGTGCAGTCGGATCAGAAAACGCGGTGCCCGCTGAGGGTGCCCTCGTTCACGGCCCGGGGGCCGTAGAGACGCTCGCCGGCCAGGCGGATGGCCAAATGCAGCGCGGCGGTGCCGGAGGAGAGGCCCACTGCGTACTTCCGGCCGATATTCGCGGCGGTGAGCTTCTCCACCTCGTCAATATTGGCGCCGACGGTGCTGACCCAGTTGGTCTGTATCGCCTCATCCACCCAGCGCTGCTCCTCGCCATGCATGGTCGGCGAGGAAAGCCAGATGCGGCTGCGGGAGGGCTGAAGGCCGCTGAAACGGGGATCCTGCAGGTATTCCTCCCGGCTGGCGAAGAAGGCTTTTGATGCGCTCTGAGGCATTTGCATCGATCTCCTGTCTGTGTTCAGAAATAGCTGACCTGTTCGCCGGTCTCTTCCTCATGCTTCTGCAGCCAGGCCTCGTAGCCCGCGTAGGCCTCGCAGCTGGCCGCCTTCAGTTCAATGCGCACGCAGCCGTCCTCGGCGCGCAGACCGGTGACGGTGTAGCGGTCGTTCACCGCCCGCAGGGCCTCCATGCCACTTTCAAAGCGCGCGGTTTTGCCTTCCGCGCTGATGACAACGGGGCCGGTCACGGTCTCCAGCAGGGCGGTCAGCGGCACGCGGCCGGAGAGGTTCACCAGAATCCCGGTGAAGTCCTGGAGCTCCAGCCCCTTCGTCTCGCAGAAGCGGCGGATGTTCTCCCGGTTCTCCGCCGACAGGATCGGATCCGCCAGGATGACCCCGCTGACGGCATACTGCACCGCGGCCTTCTCCATGCGGCCCGCCCCGCCCAGCACCGGCACGCCGTCCATGGACTTGCCGTCGGCGGTGCTGCGGCTGTCGATGATGCAGGCGGGCTGATACACGCTGTCCTCCAGCTGGCGGATGGCCTTGCGGGCGGTCTCGCCGGCGCCCACGATCATCACGTTCACCGCCGGCATCTTCCGGCTGGCGATCTTCTTCTGCTCCACCAGGATGAAGCGGTAGGAAAAGCGGATCATCGTGATGAACACAAACTGGAACAGCGCGCCGCCCACATAGTAGCCCCGCGGAATCTTGTTTCCGCCCCGGAACAGCATGATGCCCACCACATGGATGGCCGTGGTGATCACCGAGGCCAGGATGATGCGGTTCATGTCGTTGATGCCCGCGTAGCGCCACATGCCGTTGTACAGCCGGCACAGCGCGAACACGATCACGCACAGCACGGTGTAGAACGGGGCAAACTGCAGGTACAGCTTCAGAGCCGGGTACTCGGCGGTGTTGAAGTGGATGCCGATGAAACAGGCCCGGATCAGCAGGATCAGGAGATAGGCCGCGTTGACCGCGACAATATCCAGAATGACGATCCACAGATCCCGGGCGATGGCGTCCAGGGCCTTCCGGAAACCGGTCAGCTTCCCGGGCTTCCTGCCGGTTTTCCGCTGCTTTGATTGCTCATGGCTCTTGTCCTCCCGAAATGGTCCGCACAGGACGGTTGCTTGCCCGCATTATACCGCATGCGCGGATTTTTGACAAGACCTCCGCGCCCGGGACGGGCTGCGGCACGGGAGGGCAGGCTGCTTTTTTCCGTGCGGGCCAAAGTTGCCCTTGCGCCGGCGCGGTTTGACAGTATACTTGAAAGCAGGAGCATGACCAGGCCCATCGCGGCCCGCGGAGAGGAGCAGATACCATGAGCGAGACAAAACAGGGGACCTCGTCCAGCCTTTTCCGGGAAAAGAGTCTGGAAGCGCTGGACTCCCCCGATGCGCTGAATGACTACCTGCGGGTGACCTCGCCGCAGATCTGGCTGGTGCTGGGCGCGGTGATCGCCCTGCTGATCGGCGCCATCCTCTGGGGCGTGTTCGGCCGGATCCACACCACGGCGGAATTCGCGGTCTCCGTTTCGGCGGAGCGGAAGGTCTGCTATGTCACCTACGCGCAGGCGGAGAAGGTGGCGGCCCGGGGCGTGATCAGCATCTAGGGGCGCGACTATCCCCTGCGGACCGACGCCGAGGCCGAGTGGATCATTCTGTCCGAGGAGACAGACAGCAGCGTGCTGCTGGCGGGCCATCTGAAGGCGGGCGACCTGGTGATGGCCATGCCGATCACCACCGACCTGGCCCCCGGCGTATACACCGGCGAGGTCGTCACCGAGGATCTGCGGCCAATCTCCCTGCTGCTGCAGTGAGGAGGCGAGCGCGTGTTCGGACAGGCCAGAAAGAAAGAGGTGCCCAAGCCCGTCACAAAGGGCGTGGTGAAGGTGCCCGTCAACGGTACATCGAGAGGAGACGATTACCATGAAGAAGTATGAAGCCCCGCAGCTGTTTGTGGATTCCTTCGCAGCCGATACCATGATCGCCAGCTCTGGCACTAAGAACGCCAATGCCGGCAACAATCAGAACTGCTGGGGCTGCAAGTCCACTGCCGGCGAGACCGATCCCGGCAATCCCGAGAATTCCTGCCTCTATCTGCCCGGTACCGGTGCGTATTCCCAGTGGTGCTGAGCACGCAGCATGACAAGGCCGTTTTCCCTCAGGATCAAGGCAGATGAAGACCTTCTCCGCAGGCTTCCGCCCCAGTGGGAAAGCTATCTGTCTCCGGAAGAAAGCGCCTGCACAAGGGTGCTTCTCCGGGTGAAGAAGAACGAGGCCCTGGATGAACTGCGCTGCGCCGATGGCTGGAGTCTGTGCGGAAAAGACGGCCTAAAGCAGGCGGTGTTTGCCCCGCCCTGCCGCTGGCCGCGGTGCTGGCCCTGCTGTGGCAGCTGTGGGCGGCGCGGGGCCAGCCCCTGCGGGATCGCCTGCGCGGGCTGTGGCGGCAGAAGTGGCTGCTGCTTTTCTTTGTCTATCTGGCCACCATGCTGGTGAGCACCCTGTTTTCGCGGCCGACAACCGATCCGCTGCGGAGCGTGCTGGATCATTTCTGGTTCACCCGGGATGAGCGCTGGAACAACGAGATCATCGAGAACATCCTGTTCTTCATCCCCTTCTCGCTGCTGTTCCTGCTGGTCTTTCAGCCGGCCAGGCCGCTGCGGGCCGCGCTGGGAGCGTCCCTTGCCGCAACCCTGTTCATCGAGGGGTGCCAGCTCGTGTTCCATCGCGGCGAGTTCCAGTTCTCCGATCTGTTGTACAACACCCTCGGCGGCCTCCTCGGCTATGGCCTTTGGCAGCTGATCCGGCAGAGATTCCAGGCAGATCAGTCAGAAAAAAGTTGAGCCATCCGGCAGGAATTGCACAGTCAGTCAAGAATTCAATGAAAGATAAATCTGAATAGCTGCTGTTCAAATCCAGATGAAAGCGCGGTGATGGGTGTTGGCGGAATCGAATCGGCCAGAGCCGGAACAGGAGCATCATCAGCCGGAAGAGAAGCAGTCTGGCTCTTTTTTCCAGAAGCACGGCTACCACGGCATCGTGATCGCAGTCTTTGACATCCTGATCTACCTGCTGGTATCGCTGTTTGTCTTCGTCATCTATCCCAGCTCTGTCGACAGCCTGACGCAGGGCATGGTGGCTGCGCACATTCTCCTGGGCTTTGCCTGCCTGGCAGGCTCGCGTCTCGTGGGGCGAATCTATGGCATCATCTGGCGCTACGCCGGGCCGATCGAGTACACCCGGCTGATCCTGACCGATGCCGCGGCCGCCATCATCTTCCTGGCGCTCCGGAACATCTTCGAACAGCACAGCAACGTGGTGCGCTCCGTGTCGCTGTTCACGGTCAACCTGCTGTTCACCATCACGATCCGGCAGATGTACCAGTGGGTCTTCCAGAACCGCGCCAGCGACAGCTGGCTGGAGCGGCAGGCGCTGACCCTGCTGAAGGCGCTGACCGGCGTGACCTTCAGCAAGATTGAGCCGTCCAATTCCCGCGTGCGGGTGGCGATTGTCGGCGCGGGCAGCGTCGGCGTCATGCTGGCCGACGAGCTGCTGAAGAACGCCAGGGCGACCTACCAGCCGGTGTGCTTTGTGGACATCGACAAGGAGAAGGTGGGCCGCGAGATCTTCGGTATCGAGGTGCTGCCGGACTCCGGCGACCTGCGCGACCGGCTGGCGGCCCGCGGCGTGCAGGAGGTCATCTTCGCCCTGCCCAGCGTCGCCCTGGAGCGCCGCGCCGAGCTGTACCGCCGCTACGAGGCCTTCGGCTTCAAGATCAAGGCCTACGACTTCCCCACCCTGGACGAGACCGGCCGCCGCCAGATCCGCGACTTTGCGGTGGAGGACCTGCTGTTCCGCTCCGCGACGCAGTTCCTGAGCGACGACGTGATCGCCTGGTACAAGGGCAAGCGCGTGCTGATCACCGGCGGCGGCGGCTCCATCGGCTCCGAGCTGGCCCGCCAGATCGCCCGCTGCGAGCCCTCCCGGCTGGTGCTGCTGGACGTCTATGAGAACGGCGTGTACGACATTCAGCAGGAGCTGCGCTCGCGCTACGGCGACAAGCTGAACCTGCGCGTGGAGATCGCCACCGTCTGCGACGCGGAAAAGGTGGAGAAGATCATCCGCGAGAACACTCCGGACATCGTGCTCCACGCCGCCGCACACAAGCATGTGCCGCTGATGGAGTGCAACGCCTGCGAGGCGGTCTCCAACAACGTGTTCGGCACGCTGAACCTCGTCAATGCCTGCGAGAAGTACGGTGTGAAGCGCTTCATCATGATCTCCACGGACAAGGCGGTCAATCCGACCAACGTGATGGGCGCCACCAAGCGGATGTGCGAGATGATCGTGCAGAGCCGCGGCGCCGAGCAGCAGGGCCTCGGGGCGACCACCTTCTGCGCCACCCGCTTCGGCAACGTGCTGGGCAGCAACGGCAGCGTGATCCCGCTGTTCAAGCGGCAGATTGCCGCCGGCGGCCCGGTGACCATCACCGACAAGCGGATCATCCGCTACTTCATGACGATCCCCGAGGCCTCCCAGCTGGTGATGACCTCCGGCGCCATGGCCCGCAACGGCGAACTGTACGTGCTGGACATGGGCAAGCCGGTCAAGATCCTGAGCCTGGCGGAGAGCATGATCCGTCTGAGCGGCCTGCAGCCCTACATTGACATCGACATTGTGGAAACCGGCCTGCGCCCGGGCGAGAAGCTCTATGAGGAGCTGCTGATCCGCACCGAGGAGCTGGACAAGACCGACAACGAGATGATCTTTGTGGAGCGCGACAAGCCCTGCACCCGCGAGGAGATCGACGAGAAGCTGAACATCCTGCGGGAGGCCGTGGCCACCCAGAGCAACCGCGTCGCCCGGGAAGCGCTGATGCGCGTCGTGCCCACCTACCGCACGCCGGAGGAGGTCAACCGCCGCGCGATCGAGGCCGAGGAGATGCACATGGCCGGCGTGACCGGCGGTGCCGCGCGCCACAATCCGCGCAAGGGCGAGAGCGTCCTGCCGCAGTAAACAAATCTTCCCTGATAACTCTGACATCAAAAGGGCTGGCAGCTTGCCAGCCCTTCTTTTTATGCTCATTTTTGCCTTGGACAGAGATTGCGGATCACGGCGCGCGCCAGGCCCGCTCCCCGCAGGATCGCCATGCACAGCGGCCAGGGCGCGCACCAGAGGCGGACATACAGGCGGTAGCGCCAGTCCCCGACGGGGATGGACCTGCCATCGCGGATCACCCGGGTCAGCACGCCCAGGATCATCGCGTCGGTGACATCCCGCTCCAGGAAGGTGTTGTGGTCGCCCGCGATCACATAGCCCTCCGGCAGCACCCGGTGGAGAATGCAGTCCCCGCCGCGCCTGTAGAGGACCACGTCATACTTTCTGCAGCGGCCCTCCGGCTTCGGGCGGATCTCGACGATGTCCCGGTGCTCGCGCAGGAGGGGAAGCATGCTGCTCCCCCGGTTCGTGCAGACGATGTAACCCTTCTCGCGCAGCATCTGCTCGTAGGTAAAGACGTTCAAACTGCTGGCTCCTTTATCACGAATTAGCCGTTTTCCAGGCCAGTTGAACAGCCTCACAAGTCGGTGTACTTCGGAAGCGATACACTGCGATTCGCGTTGTCAAGTTCTGCATCAGCAGGAGGGTTTGTCGCATAGCTTCTTGATTCTCCGGTTGATACACCTGCGGAAGCAGACAAGTGAAAGCCTTTCGAGCAGTAAGCAGTTCAATACTGTTCGATTCCCCATCTTTCGTCCGTTCCAGGCAGAAGATCGCCCGCAATGGCACAGACACATTTGTATTCCAGCCCTCTTTGCCGCACCACGGACTCCCGCAGGTCAGCACCTGCTGCCCATCACAGCGAATCAGCGGTTTGTCGCCGTTGACCACAACGGAATCCGGAAATGCTTCCAGCCAGCGCATGACCCGGGTGGTTTTTCCTGTACCGCTGGGTGCCGCAAACAGATAAGCCTGGCCGTCCAGCGCAACAACCGCGCCATGCATTAGGAACGTATCAAATCGCGGCATCATCTCGGCGATTCTTCTGTGAAGGATCATTGACTCAAATGCTGCACCGCTAAGCGACATAGCAACACCAGGCACAGACAGCTCCGGCTGAGGCACGGTGTACGCAGCACGCATTGCGTTGATCTCAGCTTTTTCGATGCGAATGGTCAGATCCGGCTGAGCAGTTTCCGCAAGGTACTGCACACAGTGCCTGTAAGTCTCACGATACTGACACAAGACCCTCATTGCGCGTCCGGCCAAAGAGATGTTAAAAGAGCATTGGTACGTTCCCGGCTGAGCTTGTGCTGAGCTCATACACCCTCTCCCCCCCTGAATGGCGGCCGAAACAGGCCCGCTGCAATCAGCTGCTTGGTTTTCTGACAGATCTGAGGGGCACAGTGACCTGGATGTGCGCTTTTGTGCATGGCCGGGCAAACCAGACAAACGCGGCGGTATGCGCAGGTTACGCACTCTTCCGGCATCAGATAATCCTCGGCAAGCTGATTAAGCTTCCGCCATGCCAGCAGAAAACCCTCCTGCAGCGGCTGCGTGCAGAGCTCACTCAACCCGGCGCAGGGGCTCATCCGCCCATTGTACTGAATGGTAAAGCCACTGCTCCCACCGCCGCAACGCATACCACGTCTCGAGATTCCTTCTCCATAGCGCGTCTCGGAAGGCAGCTCCGCAGGGTCAAGCGGCGTTACGGGCACATGAGCTACTCTTCCCCCGGAAGCTGACGAGCAGCGCCATTCCTTCACCCTTCCACAGTGTCGTAGGGGGCGCGCCTTCCCTCGATGAACATCGCGTCGCCGAAGGAGAAGAAGCGGTAGCGCTTTTCCACGGCGTCGCGGTAGGCGGCGAGGGCGTTTTCACGGCCCATGAAGGTGCTCACCAGCATCAGCAGGGTGCTCTGGGGCAGGTGGAAGTTCGTGATCAGGCCGTCCACCGCCTTGATGCGCACGCCAGGCTTGATGAAGATCGCCGTGTCGCCGCGGCCGGGATGGAGGATGCCGTCCGCGTCCGCGACGGTCTCAATGGTGCGGACGGAGGTGGTGCCCACGCAGATCAGCCTGCCGCCGGCGGCCCGCACGCGGTTCAGGGTGTCGGCGGCCTCCGGGGTGACCTCGTACCACTCGGTGTGCATCTTGTGGTCGTCGATGTTCTCCTCCTTCACCGGGCGGAAGGTGCCCAGGCCCACGTGCAGCAGCACCGGCACCACCGTGACGCCCATGGCCCGCACGCGCTCGAGCAGCTCCGGCGTGAAGTGCAGCCCGGCCGTCGGCGCGGCCGCGGAGCCCTCGCAGCGGGCGTAGACCGTCTGGTAGCGGTCGCGGTTCTGCAGCTTCTCGTGAATGTAGGGCGGCAGGGGCATCTCGCCGAGGCGGTCGAGCAGCTCCTCAAACACGCCGTCGCAGTGGAAGCGCACGATCCGCCCGCCGGTGTCCTCCACGTTGCCGACGATCTCGCAGCGGAGCAGTCCGCCGCCGAAGGAGCACGCCGCGCCGGGCTTCAGCCGCCGGCCGGGCCGCACCAGGGCCTCCCAGTCGTCGCGGTCGATGCGCCGCAGCAGCAGCACCTCCACCGGCACATGGGTGTCCTCCTTCTCGCCGATCAGCCGGGCGGGAATCACGCGGGTCTCATTGATGACCAGCGCGTCGCCGGGGCGCAGGTATTCGGGCACATCGTAGAAATGCCGGTCCTCGCGGGTGCCGTCGCCGCGCACCACCATCAGCCGGCTGTGATCCCTCGGCTCCACCGGCGTCTGCGCGATCAGCTCCTCCGGCAGGACATAATCAAAATCTGTCGTCTTCATCCGTATCGATCCTGTCTTTTTCGGCCGCCGCGCGGGCGGCTCCGGTGACTTGGGAGGGCCTCAGAGCTCCATGGCCATTTGGCCGCTGTCAGGGGCGGGCGGAGCCGGGGGCGTACGCTTCATGTGCTGCCAGGCCGCCGGCGTGCAGACGCGGCCGCGCGGGGTGCGCATGATGAAGCCCAGCTGCAGCAGATACGGCTCGTAGACGTCCTCGATCGTGCCGGCATCCTCCCCCGTGGTGGCGGAGAGCGTGTCCAGGCCGACGGGGCCGCCGCCGAACTTGTCCATCATGCAGGCCAGCATGGTGCGGTCGGTCTTGTCCAGGCCGAGGAAGTCGACGCCCTCCAGCTGCAGGGCCTCCTTCGCCACCGCCTCCGTGATGACGCCGCCGCCCCGCACATCGGCAAAGTCGCGGGCGCGCTTGAGCAGGCGGTTCGCGATGCGGGGCGTGCCGCGGCTGCGGCGGGCGATCTCCAGCAGACCGGCCGGCTCCGCGCTGCGGACGCCGAGGATGTGCGCGCTGCGCTCCACAATGCGGCACAACTCCTCCGGCGTGTACATCTCCAGCCGGTAAGGGATGCCGAAGCGGTCGCGCAGGGGGGCGCTCAGCAGACCCGCGCGGGTGGTGGCGCCGATCAGCGTGAAATGCGGCACCGGCACATGCAGGGAGCGCGCGGTGGGGCCCTTGCCGATCATGATGTCGATGGCGAAATCCTCCATCGCGGGATACAGCACCTCCTCCACGGAGCGGGAGAGGCGGTGAATCTCGTCGATGAAGAGCACGTCGCCGGCGGACAGGTTGGCCAGAATGGAGGCCAGATCGCCGGGGCGCTCAATGGCCGGGCCGGAGGTGATGCGGATGTTCTGCCCCATCTCCGAGGCGACAATGCCGGCCAGCGTGGTCTTGCCCAGGCCGGGCGGCCCGTAGAGCAGGATGTGATCCAGCGGCTCATGGCGAGTCAGCGCGGCCTGAATGTACACGCTCAGGGTCTTCTTGATGGCCTCCTGGCCCACATACTCCCGCAGGGTGTGGGGCCGCAGGCTGTTCTCAATGCTGCTGTCATCCGGGCGCAGGGCGCCGGTGACCAGGCGGTCTTCGGACATCGTGTTCTCCTCCGGTGGTCGCGCGGCGGAGGGCTTGCTCCGCCTTTCGGATTACATATTCACCATTTCACGGAGCGCCAGCCCGATCAGCTCATCCGGCTTCGCGCTCTTGTCCTTCACGCGGGAGAGGGCGGTGCGGGCCTCCACGGCGGAGTAGCCCAGGGCGATCAGGCCCTCCATGGCCTCCGTCAGCCCGTCGACGGCAGCGGCCGCCGCGGGGACGCCGGCACTGCCGCCAGCGGCCGCGTCGGGCGCGCTGACCTTATCCTTCAGCTCCAGGGCGATGCGCTGGGCGGTCTTCTTGCCGATGCCCGGCGCGCGCGAGATGGCGGTGATGTCCTCCATCAGAATGGCGATGTTCAGATCCCGCAGGGGCATCGCGCCCAGCAGGGCCAGCGCCATCTTCGGCCCGACGCCGCTGACGCCGATCAGCCGCAGGAACAGCGCGCGCTCCTCCGCGGTGGCGAAGCCGTACAGCTCCATCGCGTCCTCCCGCACGGAGAAGACGGTCAGGCAGTGCATGCTCTCGCCGACCGCCGGGGCGGCCTGCAGGGTGTTCATGGAGCAGCTCAGCTGAAAGCCGACGCCCCCGCAGCTGATGACCAGCTGGCCCGCGGTCTTTTCACAGACTTTTCCATCCAGAAAGGCGATCATGGCCGTCCCTCACTTCATGCGAAACTGTTCTTTGCCGACGCCGGCCTGGGCGTGGGTGATGGCGCAGGCGATGGCGTCGGCGGCGTCGTCGGGCTTGGGCAGCTCGCTCAGACCCATCAGCAGCTTCACCATCTGCTGCACCTGCCGCTTGTCCGCGCGGCCGCTGCCGGTGACCGCCTGCTTGATCTGCATGGGGGTGTACTCGTAGAGCTGCTCGGTGTACTCGCCGGCGGCGATGATGGCCGCGCCCCGGGCCGCGCCGACCATCAGCGCGGTGGTCACGTTGTGGGCGAAGAACAGCTCCTCAAAGGCCACGTCGTCCGGCTGATAGATCTGCACGAGGTCATGGATGCCCGTGTAGAGGGCGCGCAGGCGGTGCTGCATCGGTGTGCCTGCCCGGGTCTCCAGGCAGCCGTAGCCCACCAGCTGCATCCGTCCGCCCTGACTGTCCACCACGCCCCAGCCCATCAGGGCATATCCGGGGTCGATTCCCAGCACGCGCATTCCGTCACCTCATCCGTTCTCCGGCCTTGCTGCCGGTGTTATCATGATAGCACGAAACCGCAAAAAGTCAAACACTTGTTCTCTTTTGCGCCGGCCCGGATGCCCGCTTCCGGGAGCGCGCTGCCCCGCGGGCATCGCAGCGTCCCCTTGACAGAAAAGGCCGCAAACATTATATTTGAATCACAGAGTCACCGCGCCGTTTGCCCGGCATGATCCGGGGAAAGCCGCATAGCTGCCCGTCAAGGAGGAGCCGCCATGAAACGCATCCTGTCCCTGCTGCTGTGCCTCGCCCTGATGGGGAGCATGGGCTTTGCGGAGGAGTTCCTCGCGGTGGAGGAGGAGTTTGTCCTCGCGGTGGAGGAGGAGCCCCACTGGGAGGAGGAAGAGCGCTTCGAGGCCGCGGAGGAGGCGCTCACGGTCTCCGAGGAGGAGCTGATCCCCGAGGAAGCCACGGAGCAGATCGAGGAAATCATACAGACCGCGCCGGAGGAGGCGCCGGTGGCCATTGAGGAAGCGCTGGAGGGGGCAGACATCGCCGGCGGCACCTGGGGCACCTGCGCCTGGGAGATCGGCGCGGACGGCGTGCTGACCATCCACGCGGGAACCGGCGCGGACACGGGGAATCAGTGTCCCTGGCTCAGCTGGGCGGAGCAGATCACGGCGGTCGTGTGCCGGGAAGCGGTCGTGCTGCCGGCATGCAGCGGCTCGCTGTTCAATGGGCTGTCCTCCTGCGTCTCGATCGACCTCTCCGGCGCAGACACCGGCAGCGTCACAAACATGGAAAGCATGTTCTTTGACTGCTTCCGCTTGACCGGCCTCGATGTCAGCGGCTTTGACACAGGCAGCGTCACGAACATGAATTACCTGTTCTGCAACTGCGCCAGCCTGACCATCCTGGATCTCTCCGGCTTTGACACCGGCAGCGTGAGCAGTATGCGAAGCATGATGAATGCCTGCAGCAGCCTTGAACGGGTGACCCTGGGCGAGCGCTTTACGTTCCGCGCCGACAATGGCGACGGTCAGGTGATGGGCACCCTGACGGGCAGAAGCAGCAGGATCTGGTATTCCAGGAGGGAACGCAGAGGCTACAGCGAGTCAGACATTGCAAGCAGCCGCGGAAAAATCCGGGATACATACACAACCAGCCTGATCGACGAGATCGGCTACGGAACCTGGGGCAGCTGCGAGTGGGAGATCGGCCTGGACGGCGTGCTGCGGATCCACGCGGGGACAGGCCGCCCGAGCCAGTCCTGGGAGGATCCCGTGAACCCCTGGTACCCTTACAGATCTGAGATTGCGGCGGTTTCAGCCGTGGAGCCCATACGCGCCCTCGACTGCACGGACCTGTTTGCGTGGCTGAATCAGTGCACGGAAATGGACCTGAGCGGCTTTGACACCGGCGACGCAGCTTCGCTGGCCCGCATGTTCTCCGGCTGCAGCGCGCTGACAAGCCTGGATCTGAGCGGCTTTGACACCAGCCGGACGGAGAGCATGAGCGGCATGTTTGACAGCTGCGCCAGCCTGACGGAGATCAATCTGTCCGGCTTCGACACCCGCAATGTGACGAACATGTCCCGCATGTTCTCAGGCTGCACCAGCCTGGCCGAGCTGGATCTCAGCGGCTTTGACACAGGGCGCGTGTATGACAATGATTCCATGTTCTTTCGCTGTACGGCCCTCTCGCTGGTGCGCACGGGCAGCGGGTTCTCTTTCCGGAGCCTGATGAGCACCACTTCCTATGCCCCGCTCCCGGACAAAACCTGGTATGCGGCGTCCACCAACATGCCGTACACAGCTGAGGAGATCGCGCTGACACGCAGCGGCATCGCCGACGCCTACAGCACCACGCCCTGGGGGGACGCGCCCTTTGTCAGCGCAGCCGGCGTGTGGGGCACCTGCGCGTGGACGATTGACTTCGACGGCGTGCTGACGATCTGCGCAGGCAAGGGCACGGACACAGGCGCAGCCGCACGGCCCGGCTGGTACGAGTTCCGCAGCGGCATCACCGCCCTGCGTCTGCAAGGCACGGTCGTTTTCCCGGAGAAGGCGAGCATGGTCTTCGAGGGACTGGAAAACTGCGCGTCGATGGATCTCACCGGCGCCGACACCTCGCACACCAAGAGCTTTTATGGCATGTTCTCGCGGTGCAGCAGCCTCACCGCGCTGGATCTCTCAGCCTTCGACACCTCCGGTGCCACCGACATGCAGTTCATGTTCACCAGCTGCACGCGGCTGACCGGCCTGGATGTCTCCGACTTCGACACCTCCCGCGTCGAGACGATGTACATGATGTTCATGGGCTGCGACAGCATCCGGGAGCTGAATCTCTCCGGCTTTGCCACCCCGCTCGTCCGGGACATGGGCCATATGTTCTACGACTGCGTCCGCCTGGAGCGCCTCGATCTCTCCGGCTTCGACACAGCGAAGACGCAGATCATGAATTCCATGTTTGAAAAGTGCGCCGCGCTGAAGTCCGTCACCCTGGGCAGCGGCTTCTCCTTCAGCGGGGCGAAGGGCAGCGTGCTCACCACCCTCCCGGAGAAGACGTGGTTCGCCCAATCGGACAACAGCGCATACACCGCCCTGCAGCTCGCGCAGCGTCACGGCGGCGCGGCGGAGACCTACAGCGACGCCCCTTCCCTCGAGACGCCCGGCGCGGTCACCGGCCTCAAGGGTCAGCCGGTGGACACCAACGCCAGCCGCCTCACCTGGAGCGCTGTGCGCGGCGCAGACGGCTATCAGCTCTGGCGCAGCGAGAACGGCGGGGCCTTCAAGTGGATCAAGAACTGCACCACGGCGGTGGTCAACAACTACTCCCTGACCCCCGGCGCGGCCTACAGCTACAAGGTGCGCGCCTACACGGAAATGTATGGCTTCCGGGCGTATGGCCCCTTCTCCGCCGAGGTCAGCGTGCACATCCTGGGCGAAATCAAGAACTTCACGGTCACGGGCAAGGACACCAACTGCGCCTTCCTCAGGTGGGACGCGGTCGCGGGCTGCACGGGCTATCAGGTGTTCCGCACGGTGGCGGGCAGCGGTGAGTACACCTGGGTGAAGAACGCCTCTACGCCGCAGGTGGCGAACTACAGCCTGACGCCCGGCACAACCTACTACTACAAGATTCGCGCCTTCATCGACCTCCCCGGCGGCAAGCGCGCCTACGGCCAGTATTCTGACGGCGTGAAGGTCTGCATTCAGCCGCAGGTGAAGGTGAAGCTGACCGCCGGCGACCGGCAGATCACGATCGCCTGGGAAAAGGCCGACGGCGCGACGGGCTATCAGATCTTCTACACAGAGGCCGGCACCGGCGGCGAATACAGGTGGTGGAAGAACATCCCCGCCGGCACCCTGACCGCCACGCTCACAAACCTGAAGGCGAACACGGATTACTGGTTCAGGGTCCGCAGCTATGTCGACCTGCCGGACGGCGGCAGATCCTACGGCCAGCTCAGCGAGGCCGTGCACATCTGGACAAAATAACGCAGCACGGCGGCTCCCCCGCGCAGCTATGGGCAGGGGCCTGTTCCGCATCAACAACTTCAGGTGGAGCCGGCGCCGCATCCCCTTCGCCGTTACTACTCAGCCCGCGGGCCCTATGGACATGAGCGTGTCCGGCTGCGCATGCATCACAAAAGAATCCCCATCCCCCCGAAATGAGGCCTTTGGGAAAGGATAGGGGCCTGGGGGAAGGGAAAGCCTTTTCCGCCCGGAAAAGGTTTCCCTTCCCCCAGACGCTGAGTAGTAACCCTTCGCCGCTCATTGGGCATTCTTCATTCTCTCAAGCCCTTTACAATTCCGCCAATTCATGCTATACTCCCCCTTGTCACGAGGAACGGGAACGCGGTACCGGAATCCTGCAGAGAGCCGCCGGCGGGTGCGAGGCGGTGGAGGAAGGGGCCGCCGCTCGCCCGGGAGTGCGCCGGAATGGCGGGTGCGCCCGTTACAGCGTCAAGAGCGCCCTTTCGCGCGGCCCGGGACCGCCGTGATGAAGGGGAAGCAGAGTGGTACCGCGAAACATCGTTTCGTCTTTGCATGGCAGAGACGGAATTTTTTTATCCCGGTGCCGGCGCAGAAAAAAGAGGAGGTATGCCGCATGCAGCCCTATGACCCGAAAACCATCGAACCCAAGTGGCAGAAGATCTGGGCGGACACCCACGCCTTTGAGGCGGAGGCGGATCACACGAAGCCCAAGTTCTACGGCCTGATCGAGTTCCCCTATCCCTCCGGCCACGGCCTGCACGTGGGCCATCCGCGCTCCAACACGGCCATGGACATCATCGCCCGCAAGCGCCGCATGCAGGGCTACAACGTGCTCTTCCCGATCGGCTGGGACGCCTTCGGCCTGCCCACGGAGAACTACGCCATCAAGAACAAGATCCATCCGGCCATCGTCACGAAGGAGAACATCGACCACTTCCGCACGCAGCTGCAGATGCTCGGCTTCTCCTTCGACTACAGCCGCGAGGTGGACACCACCGACCCGAACTACTACCGCTGGACGCAGTGGATCTTCCTGAAGATGTTCGAGCACGGGCTGGTCTTCCGCGACAAGACCCTGGTCAACTACTGCCCGTTCTGCAAGGTTGTCCTGTCCAACGAGGACAGCCAGGGCGGCCGCTGCGACGTCTGCCACAACGAGGTCGTCCAGCTGCCCAAGGACGTGTGGTATCTGCGCATCACAGCCTACGCGGACAAGCTGCTGCAGGGCCTGGAGACCGTCGATTACCCGGAGAACATCCGCCAGCAGCAGATCAACTGGATCGGCAAGTCCACCGGCGCCTTCGTGCGCTTCCCGCTGGAGGGCGCGGATGAGCAGATCGAGATCTACACCACCCGCCCGGACACCCTCTTCGGCGTGACCTTCATGGTCATGGCGCCGGAGCATCCGCTG
>CAMNHF010000046.1 GCA_946538975.1 uncultured Clostridia bacterium
CGGGATTGCCGCCTTCCATGACGGCGACGCAGCTGTTGGTGGTGCCCAGGTCGATGCCGATGATCTTGCTCATGATGATTTCCTCCTGTCTATATCCATTTCGATGATGTCATAATCTGCTGCCGCATCGCTGCGGCGGTCACGCCTACGCCTCCGGGACGACTTTCACCATCGCGTGGCGCAGAACGCTGCCTCCCAGTTGATAGCCCTTCTGCAGCACCTGGCAGACCGTGCCGGGCTCGCCGTCCTCCGGCGCCCCCTGCAGCACGGCCTCCTCCAGGTTGGGATCGAAGGGCTGGCCCAGCCGGTTGATCTCCTCAAGGCCCAGGTGGGTGCAGGCCTCGCGCATCTGGCGGAGGGTCATCTCGACGCCGCTCTTCAGCGGGCTTTCCTCGCGCGCGGCGGCCACGGCCCGCTCCAGGTTGTCCAGCACCGGCAGCATGGCGGCCATTACGGCGTTGCGGCCTTCCGCGTACGCCTCCGCGTGGATTGTCTCCGTGCGGCGGCGGTAGTTCTCGTAGTCGGCCTTGGTGCGCTTGGCCATGCTCAGGTACTCCTGGGCCTGCGCCTTCGCCTCCTCCAGCGCCTGCAGGGGCACCATCGCGGGCTCCTCGGCTGCGGTTTCCGTTGCGGCTTCGGGGGGTGCGGTCTTGGGTTCCTCTTTTGGCGTTTCCTCGGGAATCCCGTCAGGGGCTTCCGCCATTTCCTGCCGGATGTTCTCCTCTGTCATGGGCTGCCTCTTTTCTGTGTGTTTTCGGTTGATCCTCTTCCGTTTCATTTCTCCTGCCTCCCCTGCCGCGGAGCCCGCGCGGGCGCAGCTGAAACTGTGATGAATTCATGCAGGCCGGCGCTTTACTTCCGGCTTTCGTCCCGCGGGGGACTGTCCTCCTCCGGCCCCAGCAGTTCCGAGAGCTGCTGGCCCATGATGGAGAGGATGGACAGCACGCGGCCGTACTGCATCCGGGTCGGTCCGATCACGCCCAGGGTGCCGTGCCGACCCTGCCGGGTGGTGTAGGTGGCCGTCACGATGGAGCAGTCGCTCATCTCCGGCACGCCGGTCTCCGGCCCGATGCGCACCGTGAAGGCCACATCGCCCTGGCTCTGGATGATCCGCGCCAGCCGGTCCCGCGTCTCGATGACGCTGAGCAGGCCGCGCGCCTTCTCCATGTCGTTGTACTCGGGATAGGTCAGCATGTTGCTGGCCCCGCCCACGGTCATCCGCCGGGGCCTGGGCGCCGCGGCCCGGTCGCTCAGCACGCCCTCCAGCGAAGCCATCAGCTTCTCCTCGGCCTCGCTGTCGCGGCCCATGGTCAGCGCCGGCATCCGCTCGCAGGCCTCCTGCAGCGTGCAGCCGGCCAGTGCCTCCGTCAGCGAACGGCTGACCGAATAGAGCGTGTCCGCGTCCATCCGGGCGGGGATGCGCACCACCGTGTCCCGGACGACCCCGCTGTCGGTGACAATCACCATCAGCGCGGTCTGATCGGAGACCGGCACCAGCTGCAGGTTGCGGATGCGCGGCTGGGCGCCGCCCGGCTCCAGCACCACCGCGGTGTAGTTCGTCAGCGAGGACAGTACCTGCGCGGCTTGCTCGATGACGTCCTCCATCTGCCGCGAACGGGCGGTGAAGTAGGAGCGCACCGCCTCCGCGCTGTCGTCGGCGATGAGGCCGCCGCGCAGCAGCTCGTCCACGTAGAGGCGGTAGGCCTTCGCGGAGGGCACACGGCCGGCCGACACATGCGGCTGGTCCAGATAGCCCAGCTCCTCCAGGTCGCTCATCTCGTTGCGGATCGTCGCGGAGGAGAGGCCCATGTCGTATTTCTTTGAGATTGTACGTGAGCCGACCGGCATCGCAGTGAGAATGTAATCGTCAATGATCGCCTGCAGGATGCGGAATTTCCGCTCGTCCATGCCCGCCATGCGCACGCATCTCCTTCCCGGCCTCAGCCCTGGTTTTCGGCTGTTAGCACTCGATGTCGGTGAGTGCTAACCGTCATGCATACAATATCACCGACCCCCTTCTTTGTCAAGGGGGAAACGCAACGAAAACATAAGAAAATGATGAGAAGCAAACCAAAAGCCCCGCGCCGGGAATGCGCAGGGCCGGGGGATTGGGAAGGGCGTCCGGGCCACGTCAGCAGAGGGCCCGCACAGATTCAGAGACCGATATGAGCCGCTTCCGGATTGATCCACATCGCGGGGCGCACCATGCCGTTTTCGAGGCGGACCTCATGGTCGCCAAAGGTGCCGTCGGCGTTCACATGCGCGGCGAAGTTCTGGCAGAAACCGGGCGAACGCAGCCACCACCATCCGGCCGCCGCCCCTTCCGCTGTCCGGTCGGCAGCCTTCCGGGAAACGGAAGCGCCCTGCCGGACGGCATACAGGGTTGGCGCCGCACGCAATCTGGCGCCGGCTCCGGAGGCCCATCCGAAGTCCCTGCCCGCTTCCGCGGCGCTCAGCAGGAACCCCCTGTCCCGGGTAACGTTCCCGCCGCTTTTGTCCAGGAAGCTGAGCCCCTGCCGCCTGCTGTTGTCCACCACCGCCGTCAGAATCGCCCTCCGCTCGTCCGCGCTGAAAGCGGCGTTCAGGAAGCTGTCATTCATCCACTTCCGCAATGTGCACGTCTCCCAGGTGACAGGGACATGCTCCACATTGTACGGCTTCGCGTCCAGGCCATAGCGGCTCAGCAGCAGCGCCTGCTTTCCCTGCACATCCAGCACAAGCCACTCGATCGGCGTCCTGTCGTTCCCGGCAGCGGTCTGCGGATAATGCCCGAACCGGACGATGCTGCCGACAGGAATCATAGGCTTCAGCATTGCGGAGAACTGCGGCTGCGGGGCTGGCAGCGGATTGATTGCCTCTGGCGGCTGCGGGGCGGGCTTGAACTGCGCGGTATACTGCAGCTGCGCGGGAGGCGGCGGGATCACGGGCTTGGGGTCTCTTTTCCGCCGCAAGAATGCCGGAATGCCGGGTTTATCCTCCTCCTCCGGCTGCTGCGGGATCTGGGCCGGCTGCTGCGGGAGCTGGGCCGGCTTCTGCGCGGGCTGGGCCTGCTGCGGCGGAATCTCCCAGCCGATCATCTCATACAGCACACCGATCGCCTTCCGGCAGGTTGAAGGGGCAAAGCCGGTCTTTTCGGCCCGCCCGCAGAGCTCCGCATAGGCGGCGGAATCCGGCGCGGTGCGGGAGCGCAGCTGCTCCAGCAGCAGGGTGCGCACGTCATAGTAGCCTACGATCATGACCAGCTGCTGGCGGAACAGCTCGTTTGCCTCCCCCGGCAGCAGATCGGTCAGGTAGCTCGCAAAGGCCTGCGCGTTGCCGATGGTTCCGGCTGGGCCGGCTTCCTGCATGTCGAACAGCATGCGCAGCGCCTTGCCCTCGGCGGTCCGCGCCTCCGCACGGCGGCTCTCGTCCGCGCCGCAGGTGGGGCAGACACGCCTGGTTTTCCATTCGCCGCAGCGATAGCAGTACATGCGATTTCCTCCCCGCTGGCTGTCGTTCTTGCTGCCTTCATCGTACCATAAGCCGGCCCTTTTTGCAACCATTCCGCCCATCGAAAAGCCCCCCGGCGCAGTGCCAGGGGGTTGGGATGACTTTGGCGGGGACGCGCTCGCTTATTCCGCCTTGGGGCCGGCAGCGACGACGTCGGCGGGCATCTTCGTGTACTTCTTGAAGTTCTCCACGAAGCTGCTGGCCAGCTTCCGGCAGGCGGCCTTGTAGGCTGCCTGATCCGCCCAGGTGTTGGCGGGGATCAGCAGCTCGCTGGGCACGCCCTCGATGCTGGTGGGCACCTGCACGCCGAAGGTGGGATCGGTGACGAACTCGGCCTTCTCGATCTCGCCGGTCAGGGCGGCGGTCACCATCGCGCGGGTGTAGCTCAGCTTCATGCGCTTGCCGGTGCCGTTCCAGCCGGTGTTGACCAGGTAGACGTGCGCGCCGGACTTGTGCACCTTCTCCGCCAGCATGGCAGCGTACACGGAGGGATCCATGGGCATGAAGGGCTCGCCGAAGCAGGTGGAGAAGGTGGGCACGGGCTCGGTCACGCCGATCTCGGTGCCGGCCACCTTGGAGGTGAAGCCGCTGACGAAGTAATACATCGCCTGCTTCTCATCCAGCTTGGAGATGGGCGGCAGCACGCCATAGGCGTCGGCGGTCAGGAAGATGACCGTCTTCGGCACGGAGGCAGACTTGCCGGACAGCACCGCGTTGGGGATGTACTCGATCGGATAGCCGACGCGGCTGTTCACGGCAAGGGAGTCGTCGTCGAAGTCGAACTCGCGGGTGTCGGGATCCATGACCACGTTCTCGACCAGGGCGCCGAAGCGGATGGCGTTGTAGATCTCCGGCTCGCCCTCGGCGGAGAGGTTGATGCACTTCGCATAGCAGCCGCCCTCAAAGTTGAAGACGGAGTCATCGGCCCAGCCGTGCTCGTCGTCGCCGATCAGGAAGCGGTGCGGATCCGCGGACAGGGTGGTCTTGCCGGTGCCGGACAGGCCGAAGAACACGGCGCTGTCGCCGTCGGGGCCCACGTTGGCAGAGGAGTGCATCGGGAAGACGCCCTCCTTGGGCAGCACGTAGTTCATCACGGTGAACACGGACTTCTTGATCTCGCCCGCGTACTGGGTGCCGCAGATCACGACGATCTTCGCGTCAAAGTCCACCAGGATGGCCGCCTCGGAGTGGGTGCCGTCCACTTCCGGGATGCACTTGAAGCCGGGCGCTGCGATGATCACATAGTCCTCGTGGAAGTCCTTCAGATCCTCCGCGGTCGGGCGGCGCAGCAGCTGATGGATGAAGAGGTTCTGGCTCGCCAGCTCGTTGACGATGCGGAACTTCTTGGTGTACTTGGGATCCGCGCCGGCCATGCCGTCGAACACATAGACCTCGCGGCCCTGCAGGTACGCGGTGACCTTCTGGTAAATCGCCTGGAAACGCTCGCGGCTGATCGGCCGGTTGACCTTGCCCCAGGCAATCTCATCGTGCACGGCGGGCACGTCGACAATGAACTTGTCGTTGGCGCTGCGGCCGGTGTACTTGCCGGTCTTCACCACCAGCGCGCCGGTGTTGGACAGGGTGCCCTCGCCGCGGCGCAGGGCGTGCTCCGTCAGCTGCGCGGGGGTCAGGTTGCGGTAGATCTGCTTCGTGCCGATGATGCCCAGATAGTCCAGACTGATGCTCATCATGAAACCTCCATTTGCCATATCTGGCCTGCATTCCGCCGGATTGAACCGGTTGGAAACGGTGTTTGGGAACGATTTCACAATCCCTCCCGGTTTATAGCTTTTCGACAGAGTTCTCTGCATTCCTGCTTTTGTGAAAAAAATATTTATCGTCTCTGTGGCCGCTCCGTCCCCTGAACAGAAAGAGCGCCTCCCCCGATCCGACAGGATCCGGAGAGGCGCGAAGGAAGACGGCGCTCAGGCCCTGCGCTTGCGGATGGCCGTGCGCGCGGCGAGGAGAACCATCATCAGGATCGTGCCGATGTAGGGGAAGGTGGCGGTCAGTGTGGGATCCACCACGCCCTGCATCCGCTGGCCCGCCGTGTCGATGAAGCCGAACAGCAGCGCCGCCAGGAAGACGTACAGCGGATTCGACCGCCCGAAGATCACGCAGGCCACCGCCACATAGCCGCGGGAGGCCGACATGTTCTCCGTGAAGGTGGACAGGTAGCCCAGGGACAGATAGGCACCGGACAGGCCGCACAGCAGCCCGCACAGCAGGGAGCCCAGATAACGCATCCGCTCGGGCGAGCGGCCCACGGAGCGCAGGGATTCCGGATGCTCGCCCGAGGCGTGCAGCCAGTAGCCCAGCGGCGTGCGGTACATCATGACCCAGCAGACCGCCACCAGCAGCCAGGACAGGGGCACCATCAGCGACAGCGTCACCGGCGTGCCGCCCGGCAGCGTCAGCGTGAAGGCGGGCAGCTTGGTCACCGTGCCGGTCGCCGGGTGGAAGGAGCCCGTCTGCCCGGGGATCGAGCGGAGCATGAAGGTGGTCAGCGCGACGGCGAAGATGTTCATCGCCACGCCGATGATGAATTCGTCGCTCTTGAAGCGCACGACGAAGACCGCGTAGAACAGGCCGAAGAGCAGGCCCGCCGCCAGGGCGAACACGATGCCCATCAGCCAGCTGCCGCACAGCCAGGAGCCCATCACAGCCGCGAAGGCGCCGGCGGTCATCATGCCGTCGATGCCGATGCTCATGATGCCGACCTGATCGGTCAGCAGGCAGCCCAGACCGGCCAGCACGACGATGGTGGCGGTGTTGACGGTGTTCACCAGGGTGGACATGCTGAAGACAGTGCTCCAATCCATCAGGCCTCACCGTCCTTTCCGGCCGACCTCACCAGGCCGCGGGCCGCCCGGCGCAGGCGCAGCCGCTGCATGACGCCGTCCTCCGCCGCCATGAAGAAGATGATGATCGACTGCACGATCAGGATCAGCTCGCTGGAGATGCCCGTGCGGGACTGCATCGTGATGCCGCCGATCTTCAGCACGCCGAAGAACAGGCTCATCAGGATGATGCCCACCGGCTTGTAGCGCATGATCATCGCCACCAGCATGCCGTCGAAATAGAACTCGTTGGAGAAGTCCGCCTTGAAGCGGGTCTGCAGGCCGAAGCACTCGAACATGCCCAGCAGGCCGCACAGCGCACCGGAGATCAGCATGCCGATGATGGCCAGCCGCTCCGCGCGGATGCCGGAGAACTTCGCGAAGCGCGGATTCTGGCCCGTCAGCTTCATCTCAAAGCCGGCCGTGGTGCGCGTCATCAGGTACCACACCAGGAAGGTGAGCACCGCGATGTAGAAGATCGTCTCCGTCAGATTGGAGCCGGGAATCAGCTTGTCGAAGCGGAACAGCTTGTCCAGGGAGGCCGTGCCCTGGTTCACGCCGCGCTCGGTGGTCTTGAGCGGGCCGTTGGCCATGTAGGTGCAGAATTTGATCGCGATCGTGTTCATCAGGATGGTCGTGATGACCTCGCTGATGCCCATCTTCACCTTCATCACCGCCGGGATCCAGGCATAGAAGGCGCCCGTCGCCGCCGCCACCGCGAGGCACAGCGGGATCACCAGCCAGGGGCTCTGGCCGTTCAGCGAGGCGCCGACCCAGCAGGCCGCCAGCGCGCCTAGGAACATCTGCCCTTCGCCGCCGACGTTGAAGATGCCCGCCTGCGCGGCCACCGCGGTCGCCAGGCCGGTGATGCACAGCTGCGCGGCCTTGTACAGCGTGTTGCCGATGCCGCGCGGCGTGCCCAGCGCGCCTGTGAAGAGGGCGCCGTAGCCCTCCAGGGGGTTGTGGCCGGTGATCAGCATGATGACCGCGCCGATCAGCAGGGCCAGCAACACCGCGCAGCTCAGGCTGACCAGGTAATTCTTTGTCTCTTTTTTCACCGGGCTGCCTCCTTTCTGCTGCCGCCGCCGGTCATGTAGTAGCTGATTTCGGTCTTCTCGATGCTGTCCGGGAGGAACTCGCCGGTGATTCTGCCCTCATAGATGGTCACCATGCGGTCGGAGAGGCGGTAGAGCTCGTCCAGATCCGCGCTGACCAGCAGGATGGCGCAGGAGGCGTTCCGCTTCGCGATGATCTGCTGATGGATGAAGTCCATCGCGCCGATGTCCACGCCGCGGGTCGGCTGGGAGATGATCAGCACCGGCGTGTCGAAGCTGAACTCCCGCGCCACGACCACCTTCTGCATATTGCCGCCGGACAGGTCGCCCGTGAGCGTGTCCACGCCCGCGCCGCGGATGTCGAACTTGCGGAAGATCTCCTCGGCGTAGCGGCGGATGCTGCGGCGCTTCATGTGCACCCGCTTCAGGGAGAACTCCGGCCGCTTTTCCTTGCCCACGATCAGGTTGTCGGTGATGTCGGCCTTCGCGCTGACGCCGGTGGAGAGGCGGTCCTCCGGCACGTGGGCCAGGCCCAGCGCGCGGATCTGGCCGGGGCTGAGGCCGCGGATGTCGTGGCCCTGAATCTTCACGGTGCCGCCGTGGATCGGCCGCATGCCGGTGATCGCCTCGATCAGCTCACTCTGGCCGTTGCCCTCGATGCCGGCGATGCCCAGCACCTCGCCCCGCTGCACCCGGAGGGAGAGACCGTTCACCGCCATCAGGCCGCGGCTGTCGCGCACCTGCAGGTTCTCCACCTCAATGGCCACGGTCTCGTCGTGGTCGTCCACCCGCTCCAGGGCGTCCAGCAGCACTTCCTTGCCCACCATCATGGAGGCCAGGATCCGCTCGTTGACCTCGGCGGTGTTCCGGACGCCGACCAGCTTCCCCTGCCGCATCACGCCGACGCGGTCGGAAATCTCCATGACCTCGTACAGCTTGTGCGTGATGATGATGATCGTCATGTGCCGCTCCGCGACGATGCGGCGAATCACCGCGAACAGCTCCTCCGTTTCCTGCGGCGTCAGCACGGCGGTGGGCTCGTCCAGGATCAGCACGTCCGCGCCGCGGTGCAGCGTCTTGAGGATCTCCACGCGCTGCTGCAGGCCCACGCTGATGTCCTCCACGCGGTCCTCCGGCCGCACCTGCAGGCCGTATTCCGCCACGAGGCGGTTAACGGTGTCGTTCGCCGCCTTGAAGTCGTAGAAGATGCCCCGGCGCGGCTCGTTGTTCAGCATGATGTTCTGCGCCACGGTGAAGGAGGGCACCAGCATGAAGTGCTGATGAACCATGCCGACGCCCCGGGCGATGGCTGCCTTCGGACTGAACTCGGTCATCTTCTGCCCCTTGATGTACACCTCGCCGCCGGTGGGCTTGTTCATGCCGTAGAGGATGTTCATCAGGGTGGACTTGCCCGCGCCGTTCTCGCCCACCAGCGCGAACACCTCGCCCTGGCGGATGTCCAGGGAGACATCGTCGTTGGCGAGCACGCCGGGGAACTGCATGCTCACATGCCGGAAGGAAACCATGGTTTCGCCTTTTTCCACAGGTGCACCTGCTTTCTCAAGGATTCCATGACAGAAAAACCGGCAGCGGCGCCGGTCATGCTGCCGCTGCCGGAGGGGACTGCGTCAGTCCAGCGTCGTCGGCACGATGATCGCGCCGGAGATGATCTGCTGCCTGATGTTCTCGACCTCCGCCTTGATCTCGTCGCTGATCTGCTGGGTCATGCCTTCCTCGCCGTAGGTCACGTCGATGTAGCCGGTCTCCATGTTCGCGGACCAGACCGTGCCGCCCTTGAAGTAGGTGTCCGGATCGCTGACCACGTCATAGATGGACTTGCCCACCCGCTTGACCATGGAGCAGATGATGTGCTCGGGGTCAATGTATTTCTGGTCGCCGTCCACGCCGATGGCCAGATTGCCGGTCTCCTTGGCCGCCTCGAAGACGCCCTCGCCGGTCTTGCCCGCCACCTGGAACACGATGTCGCAGCCGGAGGAGTACAGGGCCAGCGCGCACTCCTTGCCCTTCGCCGGATCCTCATAGTCGCCGGCGTACTGCCGCTCGACGATGATGTCCGGGTTCGCGTAGGCCGCGCCCGCCTCATAGCCGACCAGGAAGTCGTTGATGGTGTCCGCGTCCTCGCCGCCGACCGCGCCGATCTTGCCGGTCTTGCTCAGCTTCGCCGCGATGTAGCCCGCCAGGAAGGAGCCCTCGTTCTGCTTGTAGCAGATGCACATCATGTTCTCGGGGATCTCGTCAAAGGCGTTATCGATGAAGATGAACTTCTTGTTCGGGAAGGCTTCGCTCGCCTCGCCCAGGGAATCGAAGAACTGCCAGCCGACCGCGGCGATGATGTCGCAGGACTCGGCGGCCTCCAGCAGGGAGGAGAGGTAGAGAGACGCGTCTTCCTTGCACTCGATCACCTTGGTCTCGGTGCCGAAATCAGCCGCCAGCTGCTCTACGCCCGAATTCGCGGAATCATAGAAGGAGCGGTCGCCCAGGCTGCCGGCAACCACGATCGCGATGGAGGGGGTCTTCTTCCCCTCCGCCAGGGAGAAAGCCGCCATCGAAGCCACGAGGCAGACGGTCAGCAGCACCGCGAGGAACTTTTTCATGACAGAACACCTCCGTAATCTGACCGGCTCGCCCGGTCGCTCATACCATAAAAATTCTGCCCGGCCGCGAAAAATCCTGCCTGCCGTGCAGATTTTGTGCTATGATTTCAGGTGGAAGGTTGCTGTTCAGTGTCTGGGGGAAGGGGGATTCATGCACAGTGTGCATGCTTCCGAAGGCGCTCATTCGCATATTGCCCTGCGGGCTGAGCAGCAGCGGCGGAAGAACCGCTGCCGGAACGCAGCGCGAAGACCGGAGCGGAAAGAATGAATCAGGAGAGGATGCTGCCCATGAAGGTTCTGTTTGCCGACGCCTGTATCCGCGGGGAGCTGTCCCGCACGGCCCGCCTTGCCGGGGCCTTTCTCGGCCGCCTGCAGGAGGTCTGTCCCGATCTGGAGCTGCTGCGGCAGCCGCTGTGGGAAATGGGGCTGCAGCCGCTGGACGCCGGGGCCCTGCGCGCGCGGGAAGCCCTCTGCGACGCCAGCGACTGGGACAGCCCCGCGCTGACCGCGGCCCGTGCCTACCACGACAGCGATCTGGTCGTGATCGCCGCCCCGTACTGGGATCTCTCCTTCCCCGCCTGCGTCAAGGTGTGGGTGGAGTACATCTTCGTGCGGAACCTGAATTTCGTCTACCGCAATGACCGGCCGGTGGGCCTCGGGCGCGCCCGCCGCTGCGTCTACCTGACCACGGCCGGCAGCCCGATCGGTGCGGACGACTGGGGCGCCGGCTACCTGCGCGCCGCCCTGGGCCTGCTCGGCGTGCGGGACTTCCATTGCGTCGCGGTGGACGGTCTGGATCTGCTGAACGCCCGCGTCGGGGCCCTCATGGCCGGCGGCGAGCAGCGGGCCCGCGCCCTCGCGGAGGAGCTCGCGGCGGAAATCAGCCCAGGCCCAGCCCCTTGCTGAGCGTCACGATGAAGTCCTGCACGTTGGTCACGATGCCGCGGGCGGAGAGGCTGCCGCGGTCGCTGAGCTTGTTCACCGTGAACTCCGAGATGTCCACGCAGTAGAAGTACACCTGGCGCACCGTGCCGTCGGGCAGCACGCGGTAAGAGGGCGTCATGTTGCCCACCGCGATCGTGTGCAGGGTCGTCGCCATGCACAGCACGGCGGTCGCGCCGCGGATCTCGTCCCGCATGCGGTCCTGCGCCGCGTACACATCGGCCAAGACAGGCGGCAGCGGCCCGTCGTCCCGGATGGAGCCGGCCAGCACATAGGGCACGCCGCAGCGCTCGCACTGCCAGATGATGCCATTATCGATGCCCTCCCGGCGGATGAACTCCGCGATGCCGCCGCAGGCCTTCACGCGGTTGATGGTGTCCAGGTGGTTGTAATGCCCGTTGGGCTGGGGCTGCTGGGTGTAGATATTCTGCCCCAGGGCCGTGTGCAGATAAGCCGCCTCCAGGTCGTGGGTGGCCAGCGCGTTCCCCGCCAGCACGGCATGGACATAGCCGGCCTCAATCAGCCGGGAGAAGGCGTTGCGCGCGTCGTAGTCGAAGGCGAAGGCCGGCCCAAGCACCCAGACGATCTTCCCGTGCTCCCGGTCGTGCCGCAGCAGCTGGTACAGCTCGTCGTAGTCCCGCGAGAAGGCTGTCTCCCGCGAGCGGTTCTGCCGGAACGCGAAGGCCTCCCGGACCGCCGCCTCCTCACGGAAGCCGTCCGGGTGCACGAGGATGCCCTCGCTGCCGTCCTCGGTGCGGCCGGTCACAACCGGATCGCCTTTTTTGAGCAGGCGGAACTCCCGCACCTGAATGCGGCCCGCCTCATAGACCGGCACGCAGTCCATCCGGCTTTCCTCCGCCAGCAGCCAGCGCCCGCCGATGCGGAAATACTCCGGGAAGATGCTCATGGCGTGGAAGCCCTCCGGCGCGATCCCGTCGGCGGGCGCTTCCCGCACTGCGGCGTCCGGCGCGCTGCGCAGCCGCTCGCTGTCAAAGTCCGGCGCATGGTAGGTTCTCAGCGTCCAGGTCATCGCGTCCCCCTCCTGTTCATTTCGGCATGAACACCAGGAATTCGCACTCCAGCCGCCCGTTGTACAGGCGGCGTTTTTTGTCGGCCCGGCGGCCGAACATCCGTTCAAACATGGGGTCGGAGGAGATCGCCGCCAGGGCCCAGCCGGGATGCCGCCGCTGCAGCAGGCCCAGCTCCCGGTACAGCCTCTCGCAGCTCTTCCGGTCACCCAGCCGCTCTCCGTAGGGCGGATTGCACAGGAACACGCCCTCGCCGCCCTCCAGCTGCAGCTGCTCCAGCCCCTGGCGGCTCAGCGCGATCCGGCCGGTGAGCTTCGCCTGCCGCACGTGCCGCTCCGCCAGTTCCAGCGCCTCCGCGCTGATGTCCGAGCCGGCGATCAGGCCGGTGACCCGATCCTCCGCCAGCTCCTCCGCAGCAGCCTCCGCCCGCAGCGCGTCCCGGGGCACCTTCGCAAAGGCCGGGAAGCGCTCGCACGCAAAGGAGCGCCGCACGCCCGGGGCCATGTGCTGCGCCCGCATCGCTGCCTCAATCAGCAGCGTGCCTGTGCCGCAGCAGGGGTCATACAGCCGCTGCCCGGGCCGCCACGGCGACAGGCTGACCAGCGCCGCGGCCAGGGTCTCCCGCAGGGGCGCCTCCCCGTTCCAGGTTCGGTAGCCGCGCCGGTTCAGCGCCTCGCCGCTGGTGTCCAGCGTGATCCGCAGCCGGTTCTCCCGCACGCTCACCTCGATCGGGAACTCCGCGCCCTTCTCCGGAAAGAACTGCTGCCCGGTCTTCTCCCGCAGGCGGTCGAGAATCGCCCGCTTGCCGACGCTCTGGCAGTCCCGCACGCTCATCAGCCGGGAGCGCACGCATTTGCCGCTGACATGGATCATCGCGTCCCGGGGCAGCAGCTTCTCCCAGGGCACCTGGCGCACGGCCTGATACAGCGCCTCGAAGCTCTGGCAGCCGTCTTCCTCCCGGAGCACCATCAGCACCCGGTCCGCGCAGCGCAGGCGCAGATTGCAGCGGAAGATCTCCGTCTCGTCCGCGGTGAAGCGCGCGCCGCCGTTTTCCGCGCGCACGTCCCGCAGGCCCAGCTGCCGAAGCTCCGCCGCCGCGACGCCCTCCAGCCCGAAGGCCGCCGTCGCCAGGCAGGTTCCCGTCATGACTTTTCTCCCCCGTCCGGCAGGTACACCACTTCCGCGCCGGTGTCCCGCAGGTAGTCAATCACCCCGCGCCAGCTGCTGCCCATCGCGAAGGTGTCGATGCCGAATTCCTCCCGGTCGCGCAGCGGCTGCTCCAGGCTGTCCACCGGCACCACCAGATCCACATAGCGCACCGCGGCAAGGGTCTCCCGCCGCTCCTCATAGCTGTGCGCGAAGGGCTTCCCGGCGCGCCGGCCCAGCTCGTCCGTCGCCAGCCCGACCACCAGGTAGTCGCCCATGGCCTTCACGTGCCGCAACAGCGGGATCGTGCTGTCGTCGATGCGGTCGAAGGCGCCGTAGGTCATCACCCGCTTCATCTCGCCGCGCACCGCGCCAAGAATGGGACGCACGGTCTCCGGCTTGCGGGCGCGGGTCATCAGCGCGAGACCGATCTCCGCCGGGGAGCGGCCGCCGCGCACCACCGCGTTCACCGCCTCGACGATCGGCATCTCCACGCCGTAGGCCTGCTCCAGGCCGATGGCGGCGGGCAGCGCGTTGACGCCCTCCACCACCATGCCCACCTCGCGGAGAGCCTCCTCCGGGCTCTTTCCCTGGCCGATCAGCATGCCGGCGCGATTGTTGCGGCTGTGCTGGCTGGTGGCGGTGACAATCAGGTCGCCCACGCCCGCCAGCCCGCTGAAGGTCTGCTCCTGACAGCCCATGGCCAGCCCCAGCCGGGTGATCTCCGCCATGCCGCGGGTGATCAGCGCCGCCCGGGCGTTGTCCCCGTAGCCCAGGCCCGCCGACATTCCCGCCGCCAGCGCGACGATGTTCTTCAGCGCGCCGCAGATTTCCACGCCGAGCACGTCCGTATTCGTGTAGGCCCGCAGGCAGGTGTTCATCAGCGCGTCCTGCACGGTCTCCGCCGCCGCCGTGTCCTCGCTGGCGGAGACGATCAGCGACGGCATGTCCAGCGCGACCTCCTCCGCGTGGGTCGGGCCGGACAGGGCCACCAGCCGCACGCCGTCGTGCTGTCCGTCGGCAGTCATCACCTGGCGGATCACCTGCGTCATCGTCAGCAGCGTGCCTGACTCGATGCCCTTCGCCGCGTCGACGATCAGCGCGTCCCGCTGCACATGGGGCCTCGCCAGCTCCGCCGTCTCCCGTACGTGCACGCTCGGCACGGCGAAGAGCAGGATGTCCTTCCCGCCGCAGGCCTCCGCCAGCTCCGTCGTGAAGCGCACCTCCTGCGGGATCTCCACGCCCGGCAGGTTCGGATGCCGGCGCGTCGCGCGCAGTGCCTCCGCCTCCGCGGGGAACTTCGTCCACACGACGGTGTCATGGCCGTTGCGGGCCAGCATGCGGCCCAGCGCGATGCCCCAGGTGCCCGCGCCCAGCACGCCGATTTTCATATTCATCTTGAAGGCGCCTCTCTTCTGTCGCAAATTCTCAGGACCAGCGCATCAGCCGGCCCTGGCCGTCCGTCGGGTGGCCGAAGACCAGCATCAGCGCATCCGCCAGCCAGCCGAAGCCGAACAGGCCGAAGGTCAGCAGCCACAGGATGCCCGTGCCGATCTTGCCCTGATAGAAGCGATGCACGCCAAATTCCCCCAGCAGCAGGCAGAGCGCCAGGGCCAGGATCCGGCTCCGGTCGGAATAGCGCTCCACATACTGCACCGGCTGATAGATGATCTGCTGCCGCACCACAGGCGGCTCCTGCTGCGGCGCGGCGCTCTGCTCCGGCAGCGTCCGGGCGGGGATCTCCAGCTCGCAGCCGCAGTATTTGCAGAAGCTGTCTCCGGGACGGTAGGCCGCCCCGCAGTTTTCACACTTCCTCACAGTTCTCCATCTCCTTTTCCCAGGCGCTCATCAGCCGCCGCATCACCGGCAGAACGGCCGCCTCGTCGCCGCTGGTCAGCAGCTCGCAGCGGCCCTGCGCCGCCGGATTCAGGAGCGACCGCTCCGCCAGCACCCGGCGCAGCTGCCGTGCCGTGCCCAGGTTGCCGTCCACCAGCGCGGTCGTCTCCGGCAGCAGCCTCCGCAGCCGCTCCCGCAGGAACACGTAATGGGTGCAGCCCAGCACGACCGCGTCCACCTGCTCCGCACCGCTGCCCGCAATCCGCTCCGCCGCGCAGCGGGCCGCCTCGTCCAGGCGCTCCGCCTCCACCAGCTCCATCAGGCCGGGACAGGGCACCGGGATCGCGCCCTCGCCGTATTTCTCCATCAATGCCGCGAACTTGGGCAGGCGCAGCGTCACCGGGGTCGCCAGCACCAGAATGCTGCCGCCGCGGCGCATCTCATGGGCGGGCTTCAGCGCGGGCTCCATGCCGATCACCGGGATCGACAGCTCCTGCCGCAGCCGGGCCGCGGCCACCGCCGTCGCCGTATTGCAGGCGATCACCAGGGCCTTGATGCCGCGTCCCAGCATCAGCCGCACCACCCGCTGCACGCAGTCCATCACCTGCTCCGCCGGCTTTGTGCCGTAGGGGGCGTTGGCCGTATCCCCATAATAGAGGAAGTCCTCCCCCGGCAGCTCCCGCCGCAGCGCGCCCAGCACGCTGATGCCGCCCACGCCGCTGTCGAAAACGCCCACCGGCTCCTTTGCCGCCATGACCATCCTTCACCGCCTCTTTGCCGTTTGATTCAGTATAGAACACATGGCCGGAATTGTCAAATTTCCGCCTGGCGGACGCCGCGCGGCCCGGGCGGGCAAAATGTTTCCGCCGCGGGAAGAGAAACGGCCTTCCCTGCGTTATACTGTTGGAACCCCCTGAAAGGAAGGAACAGGAACATGAAGCTGCAACGACGGATTCTCCTGGCCCTGTGCGCCGTGCTCGGCCTGCTGCTGATGCCGGCAGCGCTTGCGGACGCGCCCGCGGAGCTGACGGAAGCCTTCACCGCCGCCCGCTGGAATGGCTATGCCATCCCGGAGCCGTCCTGGGAGGACGGCTCCCCGATCGGCGACAGCGGCGCCGCCTGGGCTGTGAACGCGGACGGCTCGCTCGCGGTCTGCGTCATGAAGAGCGGCAGCCGCAATGTCTTCTGCGTGCTGAACCGCTCCGGCGGCAGATGGCGGCTGTCCCTCTCCAGCAGCTCGCTGCTGCGGCAGGGCAGCTGGATTCCCTCTGTGTTCATCCGGGAGGACAATGCCCTTGAGATCATCTACGGCACACGCCAGGCAACCGACATGGGGCGGGCCTCGCGGATGGTCTTCGTCCGGCAGAGCGGCGCCTGGCTGCTGGAGAGCTATGAATACTGGAACGGCTCGGACACCATCAGCATCAGCGTGTCGGGCAACCGGCTGGTGTTCACCCAATACGCCACCGGCCGGAAGACCACCGTCACCGGCGTGGTCGCGCGCCGGCTGGAGCAGATCTACCTCTCCAGCTTCCCCACCACCGCGGCCCAGGCCCGGCGGAAGCTCACCAGCCCGCCGGACATTCCCGAGTTCACCGGCGCGCTCCGGATTCCCGACCCGCTGGACGTGCAGTTCCCCGCCAACCGGCAGTACGCGGTCTACGCGGGGCCGGGCGTCGAATACATCCGCGGCGCCGGCGGCAGGGCCCTGATGTCCTCCAATGACTGGGTGCAGGTCTTCGGCCGGGAGCAGCACGCCGACGGCCGCTTCTGGGTCATGGTGCAGTACGCCGTCTCCAACACCCAGATGCGCATCGGCTGGATTCAGGAGGATCAGCTCCCCGGCCGGCAGGAGGCCTTCTGGCTGAACACCCGCTGGCTCTACCAGAGCGCCGTCCTCTCCACCGCCGTCGTCCTGACCGACGACCCCCTGCACAGCCGGACAGCCCTGACCGGGCAGCTGCCCGCCGGCACCGCCGTGACGCTGCTGGCCCGCTTCGGCACCCAGTGGTACTATGTCGAGGTGGAGACCGCGGAGGGCCCGGCCCGCGGCTTTATCCCGCAGCGCAGCCTCGCCCTCAGCGGCGCGGCCGAGCTGGACGAGGCCGCCTGCCGCCAGCGGGGCGAGAATGCCCTGAAGGCCGCCTACCCGGATTTCGCCGAGGCGCAGATCACCTCCGTGGAGACGCGCTATTTCGAGGAGGACGCGTTCGGCGCCGCGCCCAAGTGGCAGTTCATCTACCATGTGGGCAGCCGCTTTTACGCCGTGGAGGTGTACGCCCCCTCCGGCGCGGTGATGCTGCTCTCCTCGCCCGCCACGCCCGGCAACGGCTGAGTCACTGGCGCAAAAAGGCACCCGGAACCGTGATTCCGGGTGCCTTTTGGTTTGTTCGTTGATCGCTTATTCCAGCAGGAACATCTGCTGCAGCTTGGGCTGGGCGCCGGTCACCGGATCCATCACCAGCTCCAGCACGTCCTCCATGTAGGCGTTCCAGCGGTCGACAATGGGGCTCTCCGCCTGCGTGCGCTCGGCAAAGGCGATGCCCTTCTCGCACTCATAGTAGCCGAAGAGCAGATCCCCGTCCGACCAGATCGTGTAGTTGCGGATGCCGGCAGCCTTCAGCAGCTCCTTCATCTCCGGCCAGATCTCGTCGTGGCGGCGCTTGTACTCCGCCTGCTTCCCGGGCCTGATGCGGCCCATCCACGCAAAACGCTCCATCAGTCCAGGAACTCCTCTCTCAGCGTCACGCCGAATTCCTTCGCGATCGCCCGCAGCGCGTCGTCGGTGATCGTCTGCAGCTCGGGCAGGCCGGTGGACTTCTGCAGCACCCAGATCTGCGCGGACTTCTCAATCGTGTGCATCAGGCCGAAGGTGATGTCGAAGTCCGGGCCGGAGACGAACAGGCCGTGCTGTGCCCAGACCGCCGCCTCGAACTCCTTCATCTTCTCGCAGGTGGCCATGGCGATGTCCGCGCCGCCGGGCACCATCCACGGCACCACGCCCACGCCGCCGGGGAAGACCACCGGGCACTCGGTCGCGCTCTTCCACAGGGCGCGGGAGAATTCGCGGTCGCTCAGCGGCAGCACGTAGGTCATCGCGATGACGTTGGCGGGATGCGCGTGGTAGATGACGCGGGTCGCGCCGTTTGTCGCCGCCACGCGGACGGAGTGGTTCATGAAGTGGCTGGGAAACTCGCTGGTTGGACGGCCGCCGTTCACCAGGCCCCAGCGGATGCGGTAGCTGTCGCCCCGGTCGTTGATCTCCACCACGCACAGGCTGTCGGCGGGGTCGAGGATCACATTGCGGAAATACTTGCCGCTGCCGGTGGAGATGAAGTACTCGCCCGCCAGATTCGCGCCGGTGACGCCCATGTTCACCCAGGGGCGGGGCTCCGCGTCGAAGAAGGGGCGCATGGCCTCCACTTCCTCCGCCCGCAGGCGGTAGGTCAGGTTGCCGCCGTTGCGCTCATGCCAGCCCTGCAGCCAGCCGTCGTTGCACATGCGGATATACCGCTGCATGATGTCCAGATCGAGCATGCTCATCGAGAAATCTTCCTTTCCGTCCGTGTCGCTGTGTCCGTATGCCGTTCAGCGGGTGATGATGTCCACCGGCACGTTGAAAATCTTCGCGATCTTCAGGATCGTGTCGATGTGGCGGCCGACGCCCGCAGCCATGTGGTGGGTCGGGCCCGCCTCGCTCC
>CAMNHF010000047.1 GCA_946538975.1 uncultured Clostridia bacterium
CAGCAGGTTGATCAGGGCGCCGCCGCTGATGATCAGGTCCGCGCTGTTGCCGCCGTCGAACAGGTCCGGATAGGTGCCGCTCGCCAGACGGGTGCTCAGGGTCTGATCCAGGTCGCCGGTGAGGTAGGTGAAGTTGAACTTGATGCCGAACTTCTCCTCGATCAGCTTGTAGATCTTATTGTCCTCGGTGGGCTGGTCACCGGGATCGCCGCGGAACACGGTCAGGGTGATGGGCTCTTCCCCGCCCTCGGCCAGCGCCATCGGCGCCAGGGAGATCAGCAGAGCCAGGGTCAGCAGGATGGCCAGCAGTCTCTTCATGTGTTCTTCCTCCTTTTCAATTGCGTGTGAGCCAGTGCTCACCTCTTGCCTCCATTATAGCAGGTGATTGCGCTCAAGGCTGTGCAATATTTGCTGTGTTTCTTTGCAATGGTTGCGATTTTATGCAGGGAGGCTGTGACGCGGCAGCGCGGCGAATGTGCAGGACAGCCTGCAAAAGCTGCCGCATCCGATGCAAAGCCCCGCCGCACGCCGCGCGAAGCATGGAAGGGGAGATCCGCCGCAGATCCCGTGGCGGCGCGGTTTCCGAAGAGCGTTGGGCTGCATCGTGCCGATGAAAACAGTTACATGAAACACAGGCTGAATGTGAAGACTGAGCAATGCTGCCGTATGCATCAGAATATGCATTTTTGCATGGAAGGCTTTGTATGCTCTGCAATTTCTTCGCACTGATTGCGATGATTAAACAGAGAAAGTTTTGGCGAAAACGCTTTCAATGGCGTCAAAAAAGCAGCCCGCGCGCAAGGGCGCAGGCCGCTCGGGGATTCTTCCGGAAAGCCGCACGGCGGGGGCTGGGCGTTCACACGAAGACATAGCCCGCGGCGGACAGCACATCCTTCGCCCGGTCGAACTGCGCGGCCCGGACGAGAATGGTATCGGTGTTGTAGGTCGACACGGCGAAGAGGCCGATGCCTGCCTCCGCCAAGAGGCCGGAGAGCCTGGCGAGGATGCCGATCAGCGAGAAGTCCAGCATGCCCTCGATGCGGAAGGCCCGCCAGCCGTCCTCGCGGGCGAGGGTGTGCGCCGGCGCGTCCGCGGTCCGGCAGACCAGCGACAGCTCTTCGTCCGTCCGGCACAGGAAGTAGAAATCCGGCCGCACCGGGAAATCCTCCTCCCGCGCGATCTTGCAGACGGTGAGCGGATCCGGGAGCGCTTTCAGCCGCAGTTCGGCGGCGGCTTCGTTTTTCATGGGGCGGCGCCTCACTTGCCCTGGCCGTAGTAGGCGTTGGGGCCATGCTTGCGCAGGAAGTGCTTGTCGCGGACGTGGTCGGGCAGGGAGCCGACGGGCTGGGCCTGGGGCAGGGCCTCGGTATGCCAGGCCATCATCGCGACCTCCTCCAGCACGACGGCGTTGTGCACCGCGTTCAGGGGATCCTTGCCCCAGGCGAAGGGGCCGTGATGGCGGGCCAGCACGCAGGGCACATGATCCGGATTCAGCTGATGCGCCTCGAAGTGCGCGGCGATCACCCGGCCGGTCTCCAGCTCATAGGCGGACTCGACCTCCTCGCGGGTCAGATCGCGGCAGCAGGGCACCGGGCCGTAGATGTAATCCGCGTGGGTGGTGCCATAGGCGGGAATGTCGCGGCCCGCCTGTGCCCAGATCGTCGCCCAGCGGGAGTGGGTGTGCACCACGCCGCCGATCGTGGGGAAGCGGCGGTACAGCTCCGCGTGGGTGGGCGTGTCGGTGGAGGGGTGCAGGCGGCCTTCCACCTGGTTGCCCTCCAGATCCATCACGACCATGTCCTCGGGCTTCAGCTCCTCGTAGGGCACGCCGCTGGGCTTGATGACGAACAGCCCGCGCTCCCGGTCGATGCCGGAGACATTGCCCCAGGTGAAGGTGACCAGGTGATAGGCCGGCAGCAGCATGTTGGCTTCGTATACGGCCTGCTTCAGGGTTTCGAGCATGGTTCTTCCTCCTCTGATCCATCCATATGGCTCGCGTGGAAAGCATCATGAAACAGTTTCGGCGGTTCAGCCGTCCTGCAGCACGATTCGCGCGTCCACCGTGCGGAAGGCGGCGGCGCGGCCAAGACGGTTCATCACCGCCAGCCCCACGCCCTCCGGCGGCATGACCTCGCTGAAAATGGCGTCCATGCCCTCGTCGTCCACGGTGCGCAGGGTGTCGAACAGGCGGCGGGCGGCTTCCTCCGGCTTGTCCCGGCTGCCGATGTCGTGGGGGAGGCAGTCCCGCAGGGCGGCGCAGTGCTCTGTGAAGCACATGACGCAGCTGCGCCGGCCTTCCGCACAGGCTGCACGGTGCAGCCGCCGCAGGGCCTCGACGACGTCCGCCTCCGCGCCGGTGACCAGCGTGATCTGGCCCTCAGGCGCGTAATGGCGGTAGCGCATGCCGGGCGAGCGGGCGAACTCGCCCTTTGCGAGGGGCCGCAGCACGCTGCCGGCGACCTCGACCGGGCCGATCACCTCCGCCAGCTCCTCCCGCGTGACATAGCCCGGGCGGAGGATGCAGGGCGCGCCGTGGCAGATGTCCAGCACGGTCGACTCCAGGCCCACCTCGCAGCTGCCGCCGTCCAGGATCAGCGGGATGCGGCCGTCCATGTCCTCCAGCACATGGGCCGCCGTGGTCGGGCTGGGCTTGCCGGAGCGGTTTGCCGAGGGGGCGGCGACGGGCAGCTCGCAGACCTGCAGCAGCCGGCGCGCCACGGGATGGGAGGGCATGCGGATCGCGACGGTTTCCAGCCCGGCGGTCACCGCGTCCGGAATGCGGTCGGTGCGCGGCATCAGGATGGTCAGCGGGCCGGGCCAGAAGCGGCGCATCAGCGGCCGGGCGAGGGGAGGAAGCTCCACCAGCCCCTCCAGCTGGGCCTCGTCGTGAATGTGCACGATCAGCGGATTGTCCGCCGGCCGCCCCTTGGCGGCGAAGATGGAGAGCACCGCGTCCCGGTCCAGGGCGTTGGCGCCCAGCCCGTACACGGTCTCCGTCGGAAAAGCCACCAGCCCGCCCGTGCGGAGAATCTGCGCCGCCGCCTGCAGCGCGTCCGCGTCCGGGCGCAGCACCTGGGTCTGCAACATGGGTCCCTCCAAATCAGTCATCCTGCGCCCGCAGCAGCAGCTGCCGCTCCTCCATGCGCAGGGCGTCCAGAATCTCATCCAGGTCGCCGTTCATCACATCGTCGATGCGGTAGATGGTCAGGCCGATGCGGTGATCGGTAACGCGGCCCTCGTGGAAATTGTAGGTGCGTATGCGCTCGCTGCGGTCGCCGGTGCCCACCTGTACGCGCCGCTGCTCGGCATAGGCCGAATCGGCGGAGCTCTGGCGCAGCTCCCGCAGGCGGCTCCGCAGCACCTTCATGGCCTGCTCGCGGTTCTTCAGCTGGCTCTTCTGATCCTGGCAGGTGACCACCAGCCCGGTGGGCAGATGGGTGATGCGCACCGCGGAGTCCGTGCGGTTGATGTACTGTCCGCCGTGGCCGCTGGCCCGGTAGGTGTCGATGCGCAATTCGGACGGGTCGATGCGCAGATCGACCTCCTCGGCCTCCGGCAGCACGGCCACCGTGCAGGTGGAGGTCTGCTTCTTGCCTGCCGAATCCGTGACCGGCACGCGCTGCACCCGGTGCACGCCCCGCTCGAACTTCAGCCGCCCCCAGGCGCCGCTGCCGGCGATCAGGAACACCGCTTCCTTCAGGCCGCCCAGATCCGTGTCGGACAGGGAGATGGCCTCCATCCGCCAGCCCTGCCGCTGGGCATAGCGCTGATACATCCGGCTGAGATCGGCGGCAAACAGCGCGCTCTCCTCGCCGCCGGCCCCGGCGCGGATCTCCAGGATCACGTTCCGGCCCTCGTCCGGGTCGCGGGGGAGGAGCATCAGCTGCAGCTCCTGCGCCTTTCGGGACAGCTCCTCGCGGAGCCGGGCGGCCTCGGCGCGCGCCATGTCGGCGAGCTCCGGCTCGGCGGCCATCTCCTCCGCCTCGGCCAGATGGCGTTCAATCTGCCGGTAGGCGCTGTAGGCGGCAGTGCCGTCCTCCAGCTCAGCCAGCTCCTTCAAGGCGCGCTGGCAGCGCGGCGCGTCCGCGATGACCTCGGGCTGGGCGATGGCCTCGCGCAGCTCTTCCTGCCGGCTCTCCATCGCCTCAAACCGCTCCCGCGCCTTGTCGCTCAGTTTCGCCATGCTTCCTCCGCTTCCATTGCCGCTGTCACAGCCGGACGCCGCGAACCATGCGGGGCCGCCCGGCCAGATCGGGATACACCTGCACCTGCGCAAAGCCCGCCGCCCGCATCAGGCCTGCGGCTGTCTCGCCCTCGTCGGCGCCGATCTCCATCAGCAGGCTGCCGCCGGGGAGCAGGTGCGCCGGGGCTTCCCGGGCGATGCGGCGGTAAAAGTCCAGCCCGTCCGCGCCGCCGTCCAGCGCCATCAGCGGATCGAGCCGCACCTCCGGCTGCAGCTCTTGGCAGACCGCCGTGGGGATGTAGGGCGGGTTGGACAGGATCAACCGATAGGTCTCATCGCCGCAGGGTTCAAAGAGATCGCCCAGCAGAAACGTGACGTCCGCGCCCTGCCGCGCCGCATTCTCCCGCGCCAGCGAGAGGGCGTCCGCGCTCAGATCGGCGCAGGAAACGCGCACGCCGGGACAGTCCAGCGCCACGGTCAGGCCGATGCAGCCGCTGCCGCAGCACAGATCCAGCACCGCCGTGCCCTCGGGACAGCCCGAGAGCTCCGCCGCGGCGCGCCGAACCAGCTCCTCCGTCTCCGGCCGGGGAATCAGCGCGCGCGCATCCGTGCGGAACAGCCGCCCGCAGAAGCGCTGCGTCCCGGTCAGATGCTGCAGCGGGATCCGCTCTGCCCGCCGCCGGATCAGCCGATCAAAGGCTTCCGCGGTCTCCGCGGGCACCTCCGCATCCGTGTCCAGCCGCAGCGCCAGCGCCTCGCCGCCGGTCAGATGGGCGAGCAGGGCCGCCGCGTCGTGGGCGGCATCCGGTACGCCGGCCTCCCGGAGAATGCGGGCGGCGGAAAGGATCAGGGCGCGGGGCGAGCGGCTGCTCACGCGCTCTCACCGGCGTACTGCGCCGGATCCGACTCGGTGTAGTCCTTCAGAATGACCCAGCCCTCGGGCGTGCGCGGCGCGTCCTCCGGCAGGCCGTTCAGGGCGCAGTTCATCGCGCAGATCGCGCACTCCAGCATGCCCTCGTCCGGCCGGCGGGTGGTCAGCCGCTGCATCTGCAGTCCCGGCCAGCGCAGGATGTGCGCGGCCTTGCTGTCGCTGTGGGCCAGGCCCTTGAGCACCTCGTAGCTGACGCCGGCGACCACCGGCAGCATCAGCAGGTGGAACAGCAGGCGCACGAAGAAGTTGCTGATCGGCAGCAGGATGTTCAGCACCAGGAACAGCAGGATGCTGACCGTCATCACGATCAGCAGGAAGGCGGTGCCGCAGCGCGGGTGCAGCGTGGAGTACTGCTGGGCGTTGGCGGGGGTCAGCGTCTGATTGTGCTCGTGGCAGTACACGGTTTTGTGCTCCGCCCCGTGATACATGAAGGTGCGGCGCACGTCCGGCACCAGGGAGACCGCGGCCATGTAGCCGATCAGAATGGCGATCTTCACCAGGCCGCTGAGCAGGGTGTAGCCCAGGGGCGGCATGCCCGCGGCCTTCAGCAGGGATTCCACGCCCGCCGGAATGGCCATGAACAGGCCGACGGACAGCAGGACCGCCAGCAAGAGGGCCGTCGCCATCACGATCTTGTCGATGCCCTTGCCCAGCTTCTTCGCCAGCCACTTTTCAAACTTCGTCGGCTCCTCGTCCAGCAGGCCCAGCATGGTCGTGGAGTCCTGCAGGGTGTTCATGCCGGTCACCAGCATCGTGGCCATGTTGACCGCCCCGCGGATGAAGGGCAGGCCCATCCAGGGGTGCTTTTTGCTCAGCGGGACATAGTCCTCCCGCTTGACGACGATGCTGTGATCCGGCCTGCGCACCGCGATCGCGATGGCGTCCGGGGAACGCATCATCACGCCTTCCATGACGGCCTGGCCGCCGATGTCCACCCGGGGGCAGCTCGCGCCCTGTACCTTGCTGCTCATGACTGCACCTTCCTTTTGCATTGTAACATATGCATCATATCACTTTGCCGCGGCTTCCGCAATCCCCGCGGGGACGGAAATGCCGCACAATCAGCATGATAGGCCGCAGGTATGAATTATAAATGAAGAAACACCGCCCCATTTTCCCTCGGAAATAACAAAAAGACCCGATGAGCGGGTCTTTTGTTGGCAGTTCATTCCAGACCGAAGCGCTTCTTGAAGCGATCGACGCGTCCGCCAGTGTCCACGAGCTTCTGCTTGCCGGTATAGAAGGGATGGCACTTGGAGCAGATATCAACCTTCATTTCCGATTTGGTGGAACCGGTCTCGAACGTCTCACCGCATACGCAGCGAACGATGCACTTGCCGTACTTGGGATGGATCTTTTCCTTCATTGCTGTTTCACCTCTTTCGCGTATGCAATGATCGGCTTTACAACCGCAAGTGGAATTGTAGCATATTTGCATGATGAATGCAAGAGGAAAATGATGACAATTGCCAGGAATTTTTCTTTCGTGAATTTTTCTTTTCTGCATGCGGTGCATCTTGAAAGATAACTCCTGCCCCCAAAGAAAGGCCTTTGGGGAAAGATGGGGGCATGGGGGAAGGAAAGCCCTTATCGGCCCCGAAAAGGGTTTCCTTCCCCCATGTGCTGATACTTTTACCGTCCCCTCAGCCGGTGACGCCCAGCAGCATGCGGTCGTTGTCCAGGGCGCGGCCGGAGGCGGTGCGGAAGCGCTCGGTCAGATCCTGCACGGTCAGGTGGCTGCGCTCCTCGCCCTCGGTGTCGTAGATGATGCGGCCGCCCTCCATCATGATCGTGCGGTTGCCCAGCTCCAGGGCGGACTGCATGTTGTGGGTGATCATCATGCAGGTCAGGTGATTGTCCGCTACGGTCTCGCGGGTCAGCTTCAGCACCTTTTCGGCGGTGCCGGGATCCAGCGCGGCGGTGTGCTCGTCCAGCAGCAGCAGCTTCGGCGTCGAGAAGGTCGCCATCAGCAGGGTCAGGGCCTGCCGCTGTCCGCCGGAGAGCAGGCCGACGCGGTGGCCCATGCGGTCCTCCAGACCCATGTCCAGCAGGGCCAGCTTCTCCCGGAACAGCTGCCGCTCCTTCCGGCTGATCACGGAGAGCCAGCCGCCCAGGCCCGCGGCCAGCGCCAGGTTCTCCTCGATGGTCATGTCCGGGGCCGTGCCGCGCATGGGATCCTGGAACAGGTGGCCGATCATGCGGGCCCGGTGGTAGTCCGGCGTCATGGTGATGTCGCGGCCGTCCAGCACGATGCTGCCGCTGTCCGTGTAGAACACGCCGCAGATCGCGTTGAACAGGGTGGATTTGCCGGCGCCGTTGGCCCCGATGATCGTGATGAAGTCGCCGGGCTTCACGTGCAGGGTGATGTCGCTGAGGGCGGTCTTCTCATCCGGCGTGCCGGGGTTGAAGGTCTTCTTCACATGATTCAGCTTCAGCATGCCTTGGGCCCCCTTCCTGCCCTGCGCACCGCCATGCGCCGCGCGAAGTTCGGATACTGCTTTTTGAGATAGGGGATGAACATCGCCAGAATCACGATGACGGAGGAGGTGGCCTTCAGCATGAAGGTGGGCATGTTGAAGCGGAGCGCGATGGTGTAGACCAGGCGGAACAGGAACGCGCCCACCGCCGCGCCGAATACCCGCAGCGGGATCCTTTTCCGGCCGAAGAACACGCCGCCGATCAGCAGGGAGGCCAGCGCCACGGTCAGCATGCCGCTGCCGATGTTGACGTCGGCGGACTTCTGCGACTGGGCCAGCAGGCAGCCGGACAGGGCCGTGAACGAGTTCGAGATCGTCAGGCCCACGGTGGTGGTGAAAATCGGATTGATGGAGGAGGAGCGTACCATGTCGGGATTGTTGCCGGTGGCGCGGACCGCCAGCCCCAGCCGCGTGCGCAGGAACAGCACCAGGAACAGCCCCACCAGGAACACCGCCAGCAGGGCGATGAGCAGCGTCTCGTACCCCTTCAGTGCGGGGACGCTGTCCTTCAGGAAATCCTTCAGCATGGAGAACGCGGTGGGCGTCTTGTTCAGGTTGATCAGCGACTTCCCGCCCATGATCGCGATGTTGACGGAGTACAGCCCCGTGTTCACCACAATGCCGGAGAGCAGGCTGTCCACGCCCATGCGCGTCTGCAGCAGCGCGGTCAGGAAGCCGGACGCCATGCCCGCGCACATCGCCGCGGGGATCGACAGGAAGGGGTGGCCCGCCAGGGCGACCATTGCCCCGACCGCCGCGCCCAGGGTGAAGCAGCCGTCGGTGGACAGGTCGCAGACATTGAGCATGGAATAGCTCAAAAACAGCGCCAGCACCACCAGCGCGTTCATCAGACCCAGCTCCAGCGCGGTCTGACCCAGGCTGAGAATCTTTGACAGTTCCATGTGTTGCACGCTCCGCATGGGGTGAAGCCCCGGCGGGCAGGGGAGAGCCCGCCGGGGCCGTCATCCGTTTTCCATGATGATTCGAAAGACTTATTCGAAATACTCGCTGGTGGTGATGGGCTGCACCTTCGTGCAGAAGGGCGCGAGGATCTCTGCGAGGCTGTCGTAATCCAGGCCGATCGCGGCGGCGGTCTCCGTGTTGACGGTGGCGGTGCCGTTGTCGAAGGTCAGCACGGGGGTTTCGGCGGGCACATTGCCGTCCACCAGAATGCCCGCGACCATGTTGGCGGTCTCCACGCCGAGGTTGGCATAGTCCACGCCGTAGCCCAGGAAGGCGCCGTTCAGGGCGAAGGAGTCCGCGCCGGTGTAATGGGGGATGCCGGCCTCGGCGAACTTCTCATAGATGGACAGCTCGGCGGTCATGATCGTGTTGTCGGTGGGGGTGAACACGGCGCCGCAGCCGTCGGCCACGATGGCGTCAGCGGCCAGCACGACCTCGGACAGGGTGGTGCCGGAGTACTCCTTGTAGGCGACGCCCTTCTCCTCCAGCAGGGCCTTGGCGGCCGCGATCGGGGCAGTGGAGGCGTCCTGGCCCACGTCATAGAGCAGGCCGACCAGCTGGATGTCGGGGTCCACGGCGAAGATCAGGTTGAACACGGCGGCCGTGTCCAGATAGTCGGAGGTGCCGGTCAGGTTCGCACCGGGGGCGGCATTGCTGGCGACCAGGCCGACGCCCTCGGGGTCGGAAACGGCGGCGAACACCACGGGGATCTGATTGTCCTCGGTGGCGGCCTGCATGTTGATCGCGACGGGGGTGGCCACGCCGATCATCAGATCCACGTCGTCGGCGATGAAGTTCGCGACGATCTGGCCCAGCACGTTGGCGTCGGCGTTGCAGTTGTCCACGGCGACCTCGAAGACGACGCCGCGCTCCTCGCCGATCTCATTCAGGCGGGCGACAATGTTGTCCACAATCTGATTCAGGGAGGCGTCGTCCACGTAGTTGCACAGGCCGACGCGGTACACGGGCTTGTCCTCCGCGAGGGAGAAGGCGGCGCAGCCGAGCGCCAGAACCAGGGCCAGGGACAGGGCGATGAGCTTCTTCAGCATGGTGATGACCTTCCTTTCTTTTTGCGCCGCAGCGCGGTGTGACGTTGTGGTGTGCTTCCGCCCCGCGTGACGGCCGTTCACACGGGAGGGAATGAAAAACGCCCCAACAGACATTGTTGTCTGCTGAGGCGGATTTTCCGCGGTGCCACTCAGCTTCGCCCCGACAGGCGGGACGCGCTCATTTCGCATACAACGTGATATGCGCCGCCGGGATAACGGGTGCGGTGCCCGTCGCTCCCTACTCAGCCCTGCGCCGTTCGGGAACGCCCTCCGGAGCCCATTCACACCCTCCGCACGCATCGCCGTCCCACTCTCAGCGATTCCCTTTGCCGTGCCGCGGGGGAGCTACTCTTCTCCGTCGCTGGTTGTCAGTTGTATCTTAGCAGGCTCCGGCCGGTTTTGTCAAGGGGCCGGATTGTATTTGTGCTGTATTTTGACAGCTCACTCCTCCAGCGGCTCGCCTTCGCCGCCTTCGTCCTTCTCCGCCACGGCGGAGGCCAGCTCCTGCCGGGCCCGGGCGATCTCCTGATCGAGGCTCTGCAGCACGGCCTTCTTCCGCTGCGACATCGCGGCCAGCACCTCGTTCTGGTAGACCTCCAGATTCTCCTTTGCGCGGCGCAGCGCGACCTCGTGGCGGATGCAGTCCTCCTCCAGCTGCGCGATGGTCTCCTCCAGCGCGTCGGCCCGGGCCTTTTCCTCGTCGGTGCGGCGGAAGCGGGAGACGGTCGCCCAGAAGCCGGGCAGGCTGCCGATCTCGCCGATCAGCCGCAGCCGCGCCTCCGGACTGCTCCAGACCCGCTGCAGGGCGCTCATGGCGGCGGCGACGGGATTCTCTGCGTCCTCGAAGACCGCGTCCCTGGGCAGATCCTCCGCCGGCGGGATGGTACGGTTGTTCTGCCGCCCCTCGCTGCGGGCGTTCACGGCCATGGTGGTACGGTTCCGCCGGGCCGCGGGCGACAGCGGCATCGCGCGCTCCTGCGTGCGCCAGGGCTCCGCCCGGGCGGGCTGCCGCGGCGCGGGCTCCACGGCGGCGGGCGCCGTCTCGCGCACCGCCTCAGCCGCGGGCTGCGGCCTGGGCTCCTCGACGGGCGCGGCTGCCTTTTCTTCGGCGGCAGCCTCGGCGGGCTTTTCCTCGTTGGCCTTCACTTCGGAGGCGGGGACTTCGGCCGGCTTTGCCTCTTCGACAGGCGATGCGGCAGGCGATGCGGCAGGCGATGCGGCCGGCGCTTCGGCGCGCTGCTCCGCCTTCTGTCCGCGGGGCGCGGGGCGCTCCACCGGCTCCGCCTTCACGACGGCGATCGTGCGGATCTTGCCGTCGGGGCAGGGAAGGGTGCACAGCTGGCCGGGGATCTCCTTCGCAGGCTCGGCCACCGGCTTCTCGCGGCGGATCGGCCCGTAGATGACGCCGCCGTCGCGGATGTAGAACATCGGCGTCGCCGCGACGCGGGCGAACTCCGTCAGCCCCTCGACGCTGCCCATCAACACCTCAAAGAAGCAGCTGGTGCCCACGGCCTTCACCGCGTCGGAATAGAGAATGAAGCGGTTCAGCTCGCCATTCTCCGGGCGGTAGTTCTTGTTCGTGCGGATCTTGCTGAATTCCGCGGTGAAGCGGGTCAGGTCGATCACGCCCCAGTGCCCCAGATTCCGCAGCCGCTCCTTGAAATAATACTGCTCCCGCTTGTCCGGCACAATGCGCAGCGTGCCGCAGTCCGGCCAGGCCTCTTGCCGCTGGGCGTCCGTAAAAATCTGTCCGTCGTCCGTCACAAGGGGCCGGATGCTGAAGAAAGCCCGCTGCGTGTTATCCTCGGTCAGATAACCCAAAATGCAGCGCTTTTCGATGTTCATCTCTTACCTCCTGAGCTTCATGGTCCTAAGATTGTAACATTTTCATAAATCATCGTCAAGATGAAAAGAACGGATTTTCGCCGCGCAGACGAAATTTTCTGTTTTATTTCGTTTCCACAGGCCCTTCAGGCGCGCCGCCGCAGAAGCGAAAGCACTTGCCAAATGCTGCCGGATGCGCTACAATGCAGCTGCATTCGCAGGGCAGAGTAGCTGCAGGCGCGTCAAGTGCCCATGGACGGGGAGTTGCCATGGGACGAAATCGGGGGATCCGATGCGGTGCCTGCGGCGCATCCCGCTGCTTTGTTCATCCGGCAGGAAGCCTCTGCGATTCGCAGCTTCAGTTCAACTGGATCGACTGGGAAGAAACGGAGGTTTTTTGCATGGAGAATTACTGGATCGCGATTGCAGGGCTCCTGTTCTGGTCGGCGCTGACCGGCTTGATCGCCCTGAAGCGGAACAAGAATTTCTGGTTCTATTTCATGATGAGCCTTGTCTTCACGCCGCTCATCATGATGATTTTTGCACTGTGCGATCTCAAAAAGGACGCGGAGAACAGCCGCTTCTACAGCCATCCCTTCTCCGTGGCCTACTGGCGGCAGGCGGCGCGGGAGATCACCTCCGTCCGCATGCTGGTGTTCGCCGCGATGATGGTGGCCCTGCGCATCATCTTCAAGCAGATCAGCATCCCGATCGGGCCGAACCTGCGCATCAACACGGCCTTCATCATCAATGCCCTGGGCGCGATGGTGATGGGGCCGGTGCTGTCGCTGCTGTGCGCCGCCGTCACGGACACGCTGGGGGCCTTCCTGTTCCCCCAGGGGCCGTATTTCTTCCCCTTCATCTTTGTGGAGATGGCCGGCTCGCTGATCTTCGCGCTCTTCCTGTACCGGACGAAGCTGAAGCCCTGGCGGCTGATCGCTTCCCGCTTCTGCATCTGCTTCCTTGTCAACATTGTGATCAACACGCCGATCATGATGATCTATTATGAGATGGTGCTGGGCAAGGCTTATCCCGTGCTGAACCTGCCGCGCATCGCAAAGAACCTCGTCGCCTTCCCGCTGGAGGCGCTGGTGCTGATGCTGGTCTTCCGCCCGCTGCTGCCGGCGCTGCGGCGGATGGGCTTTGCGGTGGACGCGCCCGACGGCATCCGCCCGACGAAGAAGACCGTGGCCGTGGCGGTAGCCCTGGCGCTGCTGGGCGGCGTGGCCGTGGGCGGCTACGTGTGGTACGATTACGAGAACACCTCCCTGAGCGCGTCCTATACCGCCGAGCAGCGCCTCAGCCGCAACGAGGCCCTGGGCAGGATCGTGCTGGAGCGGCATCCGGAGCTGCGGGAGGAGGAGACGGTCTGCGTCATCGAATCCGCCTATCCCCGCGCCTTCTCGCCGGAGGTGACCTACCATGTGGCGGTCTACCGGGCCGATCTGACCGGGGCGGAGGATCCGGCCGCCCTGCTCACAGAGTTGCGCGGGCTGAGCAAGTCCAAGGCCGCCGCCCGCAGCGAGCTGACACGGCTGTTCGACGAGGATCTGGTGCTGACCGAGTACGGCCTGGAGCCGGAAAAGAGGCCCTGACCGGCCTCGCACAGGCCGCGGTGCCGCGCCCTTTTCCACCCGCAGCAGCGCGTGTTGGTCTGTTGAGAAAGCTTTGCGACTGATTACAGAAATGTTACTGTTTGTTCAAAATACTGAGAAGATGCGTTTTTTGGGCATCCTTGTGATATAATCGACTTAGCAAATATTGCACTTAAGGAGGCATCCCGATGTTGAAGCAGAAAGGTTTCAAAATGTCTGCCGTGCTGGCCATGCTGGCGGCCCTGGTGCTGCTGCTGACCTCGTGCGCCGGCGGTACGCCCGACACGGTGGCGACCGCTGTTCCGACCGAGGCGCCGACCGCTACGCCGGTGCCGACCGAAGCGCCCAAGAGCGAAGCGGTGCTCTATGAGGATGCCATGAGCCTGTTCAACACCGGCCGGCTGACCGAGGCGGCGGCTGCGTTCGCCGATCTGAAGGACTACAGCGAGGCGGCCAGCTATGTCGGCTACATCGGCGCGATGCAGCTGGAGCAGAAGGCCGACTACTACGGCGCCGAGGAGGCCTATCGCGCGCTGGACGGCTTCCTGGACAGCAACGTCCGCGCCGACACCTGCGCCCACATGGCCCGCGAGAGCATCTACTACGCCGCGGAGAACGCCCTGAGCAAGGGCGACTACGCCGCCACGCTGGAGAAGCTGGAAGCGCTGGGCAACTATCAGGATTCCGCGCAGCTGCGGATGTACGTGCGCGCCCTGCAGATGGCCGAGAACGGCGACTACGACAACGCCATCAACAGCCTTGAGATCCTGGGCAACTACCGCGACAGCCAGCTGCAGGTCTATTACCTCCGCGCCAAGAAGGCCGAGGCCGAGGGCAATATGACCGAGGCGGATGATCTCTACCGCAGTGTGATGGCCTATGGCGACAGCGAGGCGAAGCTGGACAGCCTGGCCGATGTGAACCTGGACAGCCGGTTTGACAGCGCCGTCGCGCTGCTGCAGGAGAAGGGCTGGGGCGACGCCGCGCAGAACCTGTTCGACGGCCTGCTGAATGAAAAGTACACCATCTCTGAAACCCTGATGCTGGAGAAGGTCTACGCCCTGGCCGACGAGCAGCTGGCCGCGGGCGGCATCGAGGCGGCGAACGGGCTGTTCACCCTGCTGGCGGCGCGTGAGTACAACGACAGCCAGGCCCGGCTGAAGGACTGCAGCTTTGCCGTCGCGAAGCAGGCGATGGAAGCCGGCGACTGGGCCGGTGCTGCCGCGCTGCTGGAGGAGCTGGGCGATTATGAGACGGCTGCGGATGCGCTGGCCGAGTGCCGTCAGCATCAGGCCGACGACGCCTATGCCGCGAACGACTACCAGGCTGCCTACGACCTGTACACCCAGGCCGGCGAACGGGAAGGCTGCGCGGAGAAGGCCGCCGGGATCAAGGCCGGCTATGACACCGCGCTGAACCTGCTGGCGGAAGAAAAGTTCGACGAGGCCCACGACGCCTTCGTCGCGATGTACAACTTCGCCGATTCCGAGCGGATGGCGAACGAGGCCCTGTACCGCAAGGCCCAGGCCATGATGAACAACGAGGAATGGGACGCGGCCGTGGAGCAGTTCAAGGCCCTGGGCACCTATTCCGACAGCGCGATGCAGATTTCCGCCGTGTCCTACCGCAAGGCGATTTCCCTGATGCAGAAGGCCCGGTGGGACGACGCCAGCGCGGCCTTCGTCGCGGCCGGCGACTATGCCGACGCCGCCGAGCGCGTGCTGGAGCCCTACTATCAGCAGGGCCTGAAACTGCTGGCTGCCGGCGACGAGATCGGTGCCTTCAATGCCTTCACCCGCGCCGACGGCTATGCCGACTCGGCGGAGCAGATCAAGGGCATCTACTACGCGCAGGCCACCCGCTATGTCGAGGTCGGCGAGTGGGAAAAGGCCATTGACAGCTTCACGAAGGCCGGCGACTATGGCGACGCGGCTGAGCAGATCGTGATCTGCCAGAGCAAGCTCGAAGAAGCGGCTGCAACGCCCGCCGAGACGCCCGCGGAAGAGCCTGCCGAGGCCCCCGCGGAGGAGCCCGCCGAAGCGCCTGCGGAAGAGCCTGCGGAAGAGCCTGCCGATGCCCCCGCGGAAGAGCCTGCGGAGGCCCCCGCGGAGGAGCCTGCCGAGGCGCCTGCGGAAGAGCCCGCCGAGGCCCCTGCGGAGGAGCCTGCCGCCTGATTTAAGGGCGAAAGACAGGAGCAGCGCGATTTGGCGATTCTGCCCTATGTGTGATCTCACGTCCCCTGCCGCTGGCCGGCGGGGGATTTTTGATGCCATGTGGGCGGACGGGTGTAACAGTTCGCGGTTTCGCTTGCATTTGAGGCGCGGGCGTGGTACAGTTTCCCTGTCGGAGGGTGAAATCATGGCGAAAACGGTCAAGACGAACGTGCTGCGCCATCTGGACGCGGCGAAAATCCCCTATGAAACGCGGGAATACCCGGTGGATGACGACAGCTTTGACGGGAAGCTGGTCGCGCCGAAGATCGGCCTGGATCCCGCCATGGTGTTCAAGACGCTGGTGCTGACCGATGACCGGGGCGGCCATCTGGTGTGCGTGGTGCCGGTGGAGCGGGAGCTGGATCTGAAGGCTGTGGCGCGGGCCAGCGGGCACAAGAGCGTCAGCGTGCTGCCGATGAAGGAGCTTCTGCCGCTGACCGGCTATGTGCGCGGCGGCTGCAGCCCCATCGGCATGAAGAAGGCCTTCCAGACCTTTGTGGACGAGGCGGCCTCGCTGCAGGAGCGGCTGTCCGTCAGCGCCGGGGTGCGCGGCTGCCAGGTGATCCTGCGCACGGAGGATCTGCTGCGGCAGACCGGGGCCAAGCTGGCCGCGCTGTGCCGGGAGGAGGGCGCGGAGCCGCGCTGAAATGCGCCGGAACGGTTGCACCGCTCCGGGCTTTGATGTATAATGCAGGGGAATTGCTCTCCGCAGGAGGTGAATTGCGTGGCAGAAATGCCCGTAGTGCTGATCCCGTCCCTGGAACCCAAGGACGAGCTGATCAGCTATGCAAAGGAAATGATGGACAGCGGCTTCGACCGCATTGTGATTGTGGACGACGGCAGCGGGCCGGCGTACCGGGGGATTTTCGACGAGCTGGAGGAGCTGGGCTGCACGGTGCTGCACCACCTGGTCAACCGGGGCAAGGGCGCCGCGCTGAAGACCGGCTACGACTGGATCGGCGAGCACTGCAGCGACCGCGTGGGCGTGCTGACGGCGGACAGCGACGGCCAGCACAAGGCCGCGGACTGCCGGCGGGTGGCCGAGGCGATGGCAGAGGGCGAGAATGCCCTGTGGCTGGGCAGCCGGGACTTCAACCTGCCGAATGTGCCGCCCAAGTCCCGCTTTGGCAACCGCACGACCTCGCGCGTGTTCCAGCTGCTCTACGGCCAGTATCTGCCGGACACGCAGACGGGCCTGCGGGCCTTCCGCATGGAGGAGCTGCCCTTCATGGCGGGAGTGGCCGGCGACCGGTACGAGTACGAGATGAATGTGCTGATCGACTCGGCGCGCAGGAAGCTGCCCATGCGGACGATCACGATCGAGACGGTCTATGAGAACAACAACGAGGGCTCGCATTTCCATCCGATCCGCGATTCCTGGCGCATCTACAAGGTGATCCTCGGCAGCTTCCTGAAGTTCATCGCCTCCTCGCTGTTCTGCTTCACGATCGACCAGATCCTCGCGAACCTGCTGTACGCCTGGATGGGGAATGAATACATCAGCGGCTACGGGGCGCGGGTGGTGTCCTCCACGATCAACTACCTGATCAACCGGAACGTGGTCTTCAAGGAGAAGGGCAGCGCCGGACAGAGCGCGTGGCGGTACGCGCTGCTGTGCGTGGCCGTGATCAGCGCCAGCAATGTGCTGGTGCAGCTGCTCACCTCCGTCGGCATGGTGTACTGGCTGGCCAAGATGCTGGTGGACTCGATGCTGTACTTCGTCAATTACTTTGTGCAGAAGGGCTGGGTCTTTGCAGAGAGGAAGGACAGGGCATGAGCAGGCTGAAATGCGTGATTCTGACCGTTGTCGTGCTGGTCATGCTGGCGGCGCTGGCCGCGGCGGTGCCCAGCGGCATGGTCATCGAGGATGAGGCCGAGCCGGTCGTCATCAATACGCGGCTGATGTGATCCGGAGGAATGGACAATGAAGATAATTCTGAGCCTGCTGGCGGCACTGCTGCTCCTTGGCGGGGCCTGCGCGGAAACGCTGCCCTACGACTTTACCCCCGGCCCGGTGGCGGCGGAGGAGAACTATCAGCTGAATGACGACGGCACCGGCAGCTACCGGGACGAGAGCCTGATCGTCATCATGGAGCGGACGACCGTCGGCGACGCGAACTTCAACGTGGCCACCGTGATGATCCGCGACGTGAGCCAGCTGCGCACCTACACGACCGGCGAGAAGAAGACGGACCGCATCTCCACCCTGGCGAAGAACTGCAACGCGGTGGTGGCCATCGGCGGCGAATACTACACCAACGGCAAGGCCGGCTTCATCGTGCGCATGGGTGAGGTGCTCCGCTTCACGCCCTATCAGAAGCGGGATTTCCTGATCGTCGACAGCGCCGGCGACTTCCACTTCTGGCGGGCGAAGGAGGCCTATGGCGCCTACAGCGAGGATCTGAAGGCCGCGAAGAAGCAGTACAAGCGCAACGCGGACGTTCAGGCCGCCGCGGCCTCGGCCTTCATCGGGCGGATGGGCGCGCGCATCGACGAGGAGACCGGCACGACGGGCCGCGGCATCGGCAATGTGTTCAATTTCGGCCCGGTGCTGGTCTGGAACGGCGAGGTGCAGGCGATGCCCAAGGATTATCAGTTCAACCTGACGGGCAAGGAGCCGCGCTGCGCGATCGGCCAGGTGACCGATGACGAGAACTGCCCCGAGGGCTGGAAGGAATACAAGCTGGTGGTCGTGGATGGCCGCCGCAAGGATTCCAACGGCTGCACCGCTGCGGTGCTGGCCCAGTTCATGGCGGACATCGGCTGCAGCCAGGCCTACAACCTGGACGGTGGCAACAGCGCCCTGATGGTCTTCCACGGGGAGAATTTCTCCGAGAAATCCGTGTCGGCGGAGCGCTCCGTCAGCGACATCATCTATTTCGCCACCGCGGTGGGCGGCGGCCTGGACAAGGAGTGAGCAGCCGTGGCCGAACCTCTGTTTGAGCTGGCGGGCGTGCCCTTCACCCGGTTTGGCTGCGGGTGCGCCCTGGCTGTGCTGATCTGCCTGATCGCCCTGTATGTCTTTTCCCGCGGCAAAAAGGCCGACTACGCTGGCTTCCTGGTCTGCGCCGTGCTGACGGTGCCGCTGGGCTGGCTGCTGGCACGGCTGGTCTATGTGGCGGTGGACTTCATCGGTGCGCCGTTTGACGGCAGCCTCTATCTGAACCGCTACGCCGACCCGTCGATGGCGCTGCGCTTCTGGGAGGGCGGCTATTCGCTGATGGGCGGGCTGTTCGGCGCCCTGCTGGCGGCCCGGCTGGCGGAGCGGCTGATGCGCACGGAGAAGGCGGCCTTCCGCGACGCCCTGGCGCTGGCCCTGCCGC
>CAMNHF010000048.1 GCA_946538975.1 uncultured Clostridia bacterium
CTGACCAACGATCCCAAGCAGCGCAGCCAGTTCGTGATCTGGAACATGATCGGCATGATCGGCTCCATCGTGCTGGTGAACGTGATGGCGGGCGGCGTGTTGACCAACGAGGCGATCTGCCCCAAGGGCACCATCACCTATATGGTGAACGGTGAGGAAACCGTGCTGAGAGGCGCCGCCTATGGACCGGCGTTCTATGACATCATGGTTCCCTTCGTCATTGTCATTTCTGCCATCTACACGATTATGGCAGTGGCAGCGATTGCGGAGAAGGATCGTCCTGAGTTCTGGGGCGTATCCGAGAAGCCCGCCACGCTGAAGGACTATGCCGGCATTCTGAAGAACAACAAGGAAATCCGTTGGCTGGTGACCAGCGCCGGCCTCAATAAGCTGGCTTCCACTGTTGCTACCTCCGGCACCGTCGCCTTCCTGGTGTATGGCTGTCTGATGGGCGACTACAACGGCCTGTTTATTCCCTTCTATGTGCTGTGCTTCGTATTCATGGGCATCTTCTTTGTCTGGGGCAGCAAAACCGCTGGTGCCAAGGGACAGAAGCGCGGCGTGGCGCAGTTCACGGTATTCGCCTTCCTGTTCTACATCGGCGTGCTGGCACTGCTGATTGCCTATGATTACAACAACCCTGCCACAAAACTCAGCATATTCTCCATGGAAGGCGGCTTCCATATCACCCTGAATCTGTACACAATTCTGTTTGTCATCTTCTATGGCTGCGGATATGGTGCCTTCAACTGCTGCGACAACCTGACCATCCCCATGGTAGCGGACTGTACAGATTATGAAACATACCGTTCCGGCAATTATGTGCCCGGCATCATGGGAACTGTTTTCTCCCTGGTGGACAAGCTGATTTCTTCTCTCCAGACGCTGCTGCTGCAGGTCTTCATCGTGTTCCTGGTGCCCGGCCTTAATGCACTCCCTGCTGAGGGAACGCCCTACATGGAGGGAATGAAACTCAGCGCGATCATCTGCTTCTGCCTGCTGCCCATGGCATCCTGGCTTGTCACTACCTTCTGCATGACCCGTTACTCCCTGTCCGGTGACAAGATGCGCGAGGTGCAGGCAGTCAACGCCGTCCGCAAGGCAGCAATTCAGGGTGGCATGAGCACCGAAGAAGCGATGCAGACCTGGCAGACCATCGACCAGGTGCCCGCCGAATTCGTTCAGGAAAAGGCAGACAAGGGAGACAAGCCCCAGAACTTCCTGGATCGCTGCTACGAGAAGGTGTTCACCAAGCGGGAAAAGATCGGTTCCGCGCCTGCTTCTTCCAACGCAATTCCCATCCCTGAGCAGTACAGAAAATAAGGCTGATTCTGTTCATCGCCAATGACACGTTCATGAGCTTCTTGTCATCTCGTGACGGATTGCAAATTCCCCTGCAATTCTTCCATTTCGTGCTTGATTGTGATACAATCAATATCAACCCACACAGAAAGGAAGGTACCCCACATGAAGAAACTGATCGCTCTGCTGCTGACCCTCGTCCTGGTTCTCCCCTGTCTCGCCTTTGCCGAGGAAGGCTCCATCCTGGAAGTTGATCCCGAGGAGCTGCTGGCCTTCAACCGCGAAGCGCCCGTCACCGACTGGGAGGGCAACTGGGTCGCGGTCGCGGCCTTCATCGGCGAAGAGTATGCCGACGACAACGAGATCGACGTGCACGGCCTGATCGCTGTACCGGAGAACGCCGTGATGATCGCCGTGGAAACCATCATGGACGGCAGCGCCACCGGCTCCGACGCGGGCGTCATGGTCGACCAGGCCGCCTATCTCCATGCCCATGTGTACGACATGAGCGCCGTGGTCACCTACGCGGCCGACATCGCCGAGGAAGAGGCCAAGCTGTATCTGCCCTGGGACGGCTGGAACTACACCGTGCGCGGCGAGCAGGACGGCGACTTCAACATGGGTGTCGGCAAGCTGAGCAAGGTCTCCGCTGACGACCAGAGCCTGTACTTCACCAAGGTGACCGGCGTGGAGAGCGAAGAGATCGACGACGAAAAGATGAAGTACGTCGGCCTGACCAACAGCGGCTACCTGGTGGTCTGCTACTGCGAGGAGAACCTGGTCAAGAAGGAAGTCGAGGTTTCCTTCGGCTACATCTTCAAGAAGGCCGAATAAGCCTTCTGCCACCAGCCGGATGCCCACACAGGCGTCCGGCTTTTGTTGTGCCCGGAAAGCAGGCGGCAAAGCAAAAGCCCGCCGGCGTTCAATCCACCGGCAGGGCTTTGTGGGATCAACAGGATGCGTGAGGAAGGGAGGGGATTGCCTTGGGGCCGCTGAGAAAAGTGACGGTTCGCAATCGGCGGTGTCAACCTCTCCGCCCTTCGGGCGCCTCCCCTAATAGGGGAGGCAGGTTTTCGCGTGCGCCCTGGCTCCCCCGCCGGGGGGGCTGTCGCCGTCAGGCGACTGAGAGAGCCAGCCTTGGCGCTGCTTCGGAAAGTACTGTTTCGCACTCGGCGGCGTCAACCTATCCGGAGCTGACACGCCACACCAGCCCTTACTTCCCCTTCTCCTCCGCCTTCTTCGCCAGCACGCCGGTCAGCAGGTACTTCATCGCGTAGCTGCCCAGGGCGTTGCCGGCGGCGGCCACGGGGATCACCCACCAGGCGATGCCGAAGGCGATGGCCGCGTAGCCCGCCAGCGCGATGGAGTGGGCGTAGCCGGAGAGGATGAACAGCGTCACGCCGTAGACCACGTGCGGCAGGCGGCTGCCCTCGGCCGGCTTCGAGGTGGCGAGGTACATGCACACGCCGCACATCACGGACTTCCACAGCACGGCCCAGACCGTCTGCGTGCCCCAGCCCGCCGCCAGCGTCGCCGCGGCCTCGTGGGCGTCCGGCAGGCACAGCCCCGCCAGAAGGCCGCAGACCGCCGCACCGGCCAGATTGCACAGCAGCATCAGCAGCTTCTGCAGCGGATCATACACATCCTGGGCCACCCGGCCGGTGAACAGCTCCGCATCCATCGACACCACGAACCACAGGCCCGCGCTGAACAGCACCGAGCCCGCGACGCCGCCGCCCACCTTCAGGAAGACCACGCAGCCCATGCAGATCAGGAAGCCGGCCGCGATGGCCTTGCGGGGACAGGTCTTTTTCATTGCAATCGCCTCTCTCTCAAATCGTGCCTCAGTTCTTCTCCACCTGGATGATGAAGCTGAGGGTGATGTCCTCCTTCGCCGCGCGCTGGTATTCCGGCATGATGGCCGGCCCGCAGGCGCCGGTGCCGATGCCCTGCTGGAAGGCCTGGATCGTGACATAGGTGCCGGTGCGTATCTCATCCGCGCGATGCTTCATCCCGGTCAGCGCCCGGTCGGTGTAGGGCTTGATGCCCAGCTCGAAGGGCTGCTCCACCGCGAGGAAGCGCACGCTCACCTTTCCGTCGGAGACGGCGGCCATGGTGCAGTCGCAGCGGTTGCCGGACTCCTGTGGCTTGATGTTCGGCTCGGTCATGTCGCGGACATGGCAGCTGACCGTCTCCACCGGGAACTGCTCCTTCATGTCGCAGTAGCTCTCCCCGGCGCGGCCCGTGTAGGTCACCTCGTCGAAGCTGCTCTCCAGCCGGAAGCACTTGCCGAAGCGGGGCAGGATGCCGCCGCCGCGTTCGCAGTGGATCCGGCTGGTGACGAGCACGCCCTGCGCGCAGCCGGTACAGGTGTCCGTGACGAGGAAGGAGCCCTTCTTGTTCCGCACCCGCGTGACGATGCGCAGGCAGCCGTCCTCCCGCTGCACGGAGACCGTCTCCTCCCGCTGGGCCGCGTAGGGCTTCATCGTGTTGGCGAAGAAGAGGTTCGTGTCGTTGTCCGTGGCCGCGCGGTAGAGCAGAGTGTCCTCCTCCGCCCCGGCCAGCACCGTCCCGCCCGGCAGCCGCCAGACGAGGCGGCCGTTCTGCTCCCCGAAGCCCGCGGGCAGGGGCGCGGCAGCCGGCCGGCTGAGCGCCTTCAAGGCCAGGATCACCTGCTCCTCGGCCACCTGCCGGCCGGTGCGGCGGTCGGTGGTGATGACGACGCAGCCGCAGTCCGCGGGGCCGGCGACGGTGAGCTTCTCCTTCTGCAGGGGCGCCGTCTTCGGTGTCGCCTTGCGCTCCGTGCCGTCGTCGAAGCGGAAGGTCAGCTCAAATTGCTCGCCCGGAGTGAAGCCGGTGGTGTTGAACACCTCGTAGGTCTGCCCGTCCAGGTGCGTGACCCGCAGCGGCCGGTAGATGAAGCGCATGATCTTCGCGCCGGTGGAGGGGCTGCGGTCCGGATAGAACAGGCCGTCCACGCAGAAGTTGCGGTCGTGCTCCCATTCGCCGTGATCGCCGCCATAGGTATAGCTGCCGTCCGGGTGCAGCACCGCGTGGTCGCACATCTCCCACACGCAGCCGCCCATCAGGTTGTCGTAGCGGTAGACCTCCTGCCAGTACGCCTCGGTGTTGCCGGGGCCGACGCCCATGGCGTGGGCGTACTCGCACATGAAGTAGGGCCGGTCGTTCAGCCGCTGCTGCTTGCGGCGGTGCTCGCCCACATCGTGCACCATCTGCACGGAGGGATACATCTCGCTGCCCACGTCGTAGGCCTGGCGCGCGCAGTGCACCGCGCTCTCGTAGTGGACGGGCAGGTCGGAATGGGCCTTCAGCCAGTCGTACATGGCGTCCGTGTTGCGGTAGCCGCCGGCCTCGTTGCCCAGGCTCCACATCACGATGGCAGTGCAGGCGTGCACCTTGTCCCGCTGATAGAGCCGGGCGATGCGGTCGAGATAGCGGGGCTGCCACTTCGGGTCATGGCTGATGGAATTGTAGCTGCCCGTCAGCTGGTGCGCCACGGTGCCGTGGGTCTCCAGATCGTTCTCATCCACGATGTAGATGCCCTCCTGGTCGGCCAGCTCCAGCAGCAGCGGATCCGGCGGATAGTGGGAGGTGCGGATCGTGTCGATGTTGTACGCCTTGCACACGGCGATGTCCCGGGCGATCTCCTCAGGGGTCATCGTGTAGCCGTTCGCGGCGGTGGAGTCGTGGTGGTTCACGCCGTGGAATTTGATCTTCCGCCCGTTGACCAGGAACACATCTCCCTGAATCTCCACCGTGCGGAAGCCGATGCGCTCCTTCACGCAGCAGCCCGGCGTCTCGAAATAAACGCTGTAGAGCACCGGCGCCTCCGCGTTCCACTCCGTGACCCGCAGCCCCTCGAAGACCGCCTCGGCCTTCCCGCCCGTGCTCTGTACCTGCTTGCGCACCGAGAGGCCCTCGCCCTCCAGCGTGAAGGTCACCATGGTGTCCGCACCGGTTTCCGCGCACAGGGTCAGCGCGTAGGTGGCGCCGGTCTTCTTCGTGACGGCGCAGATGTCGCGGATGTCGGTCTTCTCCTCCACGCGCAGCAGCACATCGCGGAAGATCCCGTTGTTGCGGAACATATCCTGCCCCTCGAGGTAGGTGCCCGTGCACCAGCGGTGCACCACGGCCACCAGTTCATTGGCGCCCGTGCGGAGCTTCGCGGTCAGGTCGAACTCGGCGGTATTGTGCGCGCCCTCGGAATAGCCGATGAACTCGCCGTTCAAGTAGAGATCCAGGCAGCTGGCCACGCCGAGGAAGGAGATCACGTACCGCTGGCCGGGGCGGGGATCCAGCGACACAAAGCGGCGGTACACGCCCACGAAGTTGTACTCCTCGCCCGGTTCCCGGAAGCGCAGGGAAATGCCCTGATCGCAGCCCATCCAGGAGAACACGCGGCCCGCCTTCTCCGTCGTGGGGATCACCGGCGGCCGGTAGGGGAACTGGTAGCGGATGTTGACGTAGAAGGGCCGGTCATAGCCGCGGAACTGCCAGCAGGAGGGCACGTCCAGCCGGTCGAAGGCCACGGCGTCGGTGTCCAGGATCGCGGGCAGCTCCGCCGGGCGCGGGTAGAATTTGAAATCCCACGTTCCGTTCAGGCAGAGCACCTTCTGCGAGCGGTAGCGCTTCTCCAGCGGGCCCGCCGCGTCCGCGCCCGCCCGGTCGGGATACGGGATGAAGTAGCTGCGGCCCGGCAGGCGGTTGGCCTCGTAGACGGCAAAATCGTGGTAGTTGGTCTGGTTCAGTGTGTATTTCATGCGGCCCCGCTCCTTGTCTGCGTGCTTGGCTCCCCGGCGTGCGTGCCGGTGAAGGCGCTGCCTTCATTTTATCACAGAATCACCTTTTTGTCAGCATCCCGCGCGGATGCTGCCCGGCCCTTCACCGCCCTTCACCGCGGCGTCTGCGCCAGGCGGTGCTTCCGCATGTATTCGACCGTCCGGTAGAGGGTCTCGCCCTGGAAGATCCGGTCCAGGTTGCCCAGGAAGTCCAGGCCGTAGCGCGCCCCCATCGCGGCCAGCTGACCGTTGATCTCCGCGTCCTGCCGGGCCGCCGTCTCGGGCAGCAGATCCTCGAAGCGCAGCTGGCGGCCATGCTCCCCGGCCAGGTGATACAGGCCCGTGCCGATCAGGCGCACCGGCCGGCGCGGCACCTGCTCCAGCAAGGAGACCGCCTCCCGCCAGATGCACGCGGCGGCGCGCGTGGACGGCACCAGCCTTGAGCGTGTGACGCTCCTCATGTCGGCGTAGGTCACCTTCAGCGAGACGCCCTCGCCATAGAGCCCGGCCCGGGCGGCGCGGCGCTCTACGCTCATGGAGAGGAGCAGCAGCACGTCCCGCAGAAAATCGAGATCGTCCACGTCCGCCTGGAAGGTGAGCTCGCGGCTGACCGACTTGGCGTCCTCCGGCCGCCAGGGCTGCACGCGGCGGTCATCCTCACCGCGGGCGATCCGGGTGATCCACTCGCCCTGGCGGCCCAAGAGGCGGATCACCTCCTCCGGCCGCTCCCGGATGCCGCGGACGGTGACGATGCCGGCCCGGCGCAGGCGCTCCGCGGTCTTCTCGCCCACGGTGTAGAGCACCCGCACGTCCCGGTCGATGATCAGGTTCACAAAGTCCTCCGGCGTGGGGATTTCGAAATACCCGTCCGGCTTCTTCTCCTCGCTGGCCGTTTTGGCGGCGGTCTTGGAATAGGCCAGGCCCACGGAGCAGCTCAGGCCCAGCTCCTCGCGCGTGCGCCGCTTGATGGTGCGGGCTATCCCGCGGGCGCCCTCCCAGCTGCCCGCCTGCTCCGTGACGTCCAGATACGCCTCGTCCAGCGCGATGGTCTCCGCGGCCGAAGCGTAGGTGTTCCAGATGGCGTGCAGCTGGTTCGACACGGCGCGGTATTTGTCGAAATTGGGATGCATGAACACGCCCATCGGGCAGAGGTGGAAGGCCTCCCGGGTGTTCATCGCGGAGTGCACGCCCCAGCGCCGCGCCTCATAGCTGCAGGTGGCCACCACGCCGCGCTCCTGCGGCAGGGCGCCGATGATCAGCGGCTTGCCCCGCAGCTCCGGATTGTCCCGCATCTCCACCGAGGCATAGAAGGCGTCCATGTCCACATGAATGATGATCTGCCGCACGCGCTCCTCCCCTCCCCGCGCTGCCGGGTCTCCCGCTGCTTGGCCGTCTGTGTCATCCTTCATTTTCCATCTGCCGCGGCGGCCGGCTCCTCCAGGTAGCTGACCTCCTTGCCGCGGGCGATGGCGTAGGCGATCTCGGAGCGGGTGCTCTCGCCGATGTAGCCGCCCACATTGATGACGAAGATGCCGTCAGCCATGTCAATCTTCCGCTTGTGCATGTCATCCAGCATGGCCTTCGTGCCCTCCGACCACACCTCGTCGTCGCCTGAATGCCCGAAAAGCCCCACACTGATGACGATATTTCCCGCCAGCGTCAGCCTCTTCTGTGCCGCCAGAAAGGCGTCCTTGAAGCGTGTGCTGCCGCATAGCGTAATCACCCGATAGCCGCCGACCACAGGCCCACCCCTTTTCCTGTTCTTCCGATAGGGTGAGTATAACAGATTCTCCGCCCCTGCACAAGCGAACACGCCGCGAAAGCCGTTCTGGAAAAGTGCGCGGTTCTGTGGTATAGTGGTGGATGAACAGGGGCCATTGCATTGTACTGAGGAGGAGATCAGCCTGCTGACATATCACCCGACCACAGAAGCGGAAATGGCCGTCATCTCCGGCTGGCGCTACGAGGGGCCTTACGCGATTTACGATCTCAAGCCGCCGGATGAGCAGAGGCGGCTGGGCCGGGGCTTTGCGAATCCGCGGAACCACTATTACAGCTTTGCGGACGGGGCCCGGCTGGTCGGCTTCATCAACCTGATCGGGAATGAGGCGGCGGTCTTCCTGGGCGTCGGCGTCAGGCCGGATCTGTGCGGTCAGGGCTATGGCACGCAGATCTGCAGGCAGGCCCTGGCCCTCGCACGGCAGCTGCATCCCGGAAAGCCTGTGGCGCTGGAAGTCCGCAGCTGGAACCGCCGCGCCATCCGCTGCTATGAGAAAGCCGGCTTCCGCATCGTCGGCGAGCCGGTCCGCAAGGTCACCCCCATCGGCGAAGGCGAATTCTATCGCATGGAAGCGGAGGGAGCGCCATGAAGCTGTTTGTCCGCCGCTATGATGAGCTCAGTCCCGATGAGCTGTACGCGATGGTGCGTCTGCGCGTCGCCGTGTTCGTCGTGGAGCAGCACTGCCCCTACCAGGAGCTGGACGGCCGCGACCAGGCCGCCATCCACGTCTGGCTGCAGGACAAGGAGGGCATCGCGGCCTATCTGCGCGTGATGGACCGCGGCGTGGAGAGCGGGCCTGTCTCCATCGGCCGGGTGATCGCGGCCCGGCGGCGGCAGGGGCTGGGCAGCCGCGTGATGCGGGAGGGCATCCGCGCTGCCCGGGCGCATTCTCACGCGGACAGCATCTACCTGGAGGCCCAGGTGTACGCGAAGCCCTTCTATGAGCAGCTGGGCTTCCGCCAGGTTTCCGGCGAATTCCTGGAGGACGGCATACCGCATATTCAGATGCTGCTGGACCCCATCGAACAGGAGGAGAGCCAATGAAAGCCTATCAGTTCCACGGCTGGCAGGAGGCCAGTGTCCGGGAAGCGCACGGTCTGACGCCGCACGAGGTCTATGATCTGCTCTGCCGCTGCTGGAGCGCGGACACCTGCGCCCCGCGGATGCGCAGCGACTGGACGCCTGAAAACCGCACCCTGGGCCAGTGCTCCGTCACCGCCTTCCTGGTGCAGGATCTCTTCGGCGGCCGGGTGCTCGGCGTGCCGCTGGCGGAAGGCGGCGTGCACTGCTTTAACGACGTGGACGGCTGCGTGTTCGATCTGACCAGCGAGCAGTTCGGCAGCACCGTGCTGGACTATGCCCACGCCCCGGAGCAGTCGCGGGAGGCGCACTTCAGCAAGGCGGAGAAGCGCGAGCGCTACGAGCTGCTCCGAAGCCGCCTGCTGGCGCTGCTCCCCCGCTGACGCCCCCAACTCAACCAACGCGCTGCCCCGTCCGCCGGCTGCGTGATTGCAATGCAGGCCTTCCTGCGCTATCATCTGATTGCAGCCAGAGACAGGCATGTATCACAGCAGGAGGGATGCAGCTTGGAACTTGGCAAGAAAATCAGGCAGCTCCGCGGGAAGGCGGCCCTCACCCAGGAGCAACTGGCGGAGCGCATCGGCATCGGCGCGCAGGCCGTCTCAAAGTGGGAGAACGCGGCGTCCATGCCGGACATCGCGCTGCTGCCGCGGCTGGCGGAGATCTTCGGCGTCAGCATCGACGACCTCTTTGATCTGACTGCGGTGCAGCGCATGAACCGCATCGAGAACCGCATGGACATCGAGGATGAGCTGCCGCAGGAGGTCTTCCGCGAATACGAGGACTTCCTGAAGGGTCAGCTCCAGGACGAGACGAGCCATAAGCGCGCCACGGAGCTGCTGGCCTACCTCTACTGGCACCGGATGCAGGCCGACGCCCGGCGGGTCGGCACCTATGCGAAGGAAGCCATCCGGACGGCGCCTGGCGAGAAGACCTGCCAGTGGATGCTGAACATGGCCGAGGGGCACGCGGTCTGGGACTGGAACCTGGCCAACCACCACAAGGCCATCGACTTCTACCGCCAGCTGGTGAAGGACAACCCCGGCGTCCGCCTGCCCTACGCCTGGCTCATCGACAATCTGCTGGCGGATCACCGCGCGGACGAGGCGGAGGCGCTGCTGCCGCAGTACGCCGCCCTGCCGGACGTGAACCCCATCCTGGTGGAGGTCTACCGGGCCCATATCGCGCTGGCCCGCTACGATGAGCCGGCCGCCGACCGGATCATGGAGCAGCTGGGCGAGCAGTACCCGGACGACTTCGTTTACCTGTTCGAGGCAGCTCAGTACTACGCGCGCAAGTGCGATTACGACCGGGCGATCAGCCTGTACGAGCGCTCCTTCGCGCTGGAGACCCGGCGTCCCCGCTATCAGGACGAGCTGATGGCCATCGCCGAGATCTGCGAGATCCGCGGGGATTACCGCGGGGCGGCGGACACCTGGGGCCGCATCGTCGAGCTGCTGGAGGGCGAATGGGGCATAACCGAGGATGTGGAGCTGCAGCACGCGAAGCGCGAACAGGCCCGCCTGCTGATGAAGGCGTGACCATTTCTTCAACAAAAAGGGCGCAGCGGGATTATGACCCGCTGCGTTTTGCTTTTCCATTATATCATAATATAAGGAAAAGAAAAGCCGCATCCGCAGGGCAGATGCAGCAAAGCCTGATTCCGGCTCAGGGGCGCAGGCGGAACCAGTCAATCACGAGGCGGCCCGTCAGCCGCAGCGTCAGCTCGTGCTCGCCGCCGTCATGGACCAGGGGCAGCTCCACCTCGGTCAGCTCCGGCAGCGCTTCCGTCAGCCGCAGGCGGCCGGCAGACTTCCCGTCGCAGAGCACCTCCACCTCCGCGCCCGCCTCGCCCTGCAGGCGCAGCGTCATGCGCAGGTTCTCCCCCATGCCGTACACATGGGGATAGCGTGCCTCCTGCGTGCCCGTCTCCTGCGCGATCGCGAAACCCGTGTGCTTCCCGTCCCGCCGCAGCTCGATCTTCCGCAGTGCCGGGGCGTCGATCGCCATGTACCATTCCGCCTGAATCCTGTCCCAGGCCGCGTCGTACTGGCCCACACCATACTGGCGGATCTCCTCGTCGAACATCAGCGTGCCGTCGTCGCACACGTGCAGATACATCAGCCAGCTCTGGCGGAAGGACCAGCTCTCCGTGCCGCAGCTGACCGCGTAGAACCACTGGCCGCGCCATTCCACAAAGGAGCCGTGGTCGATGAAGGCCCGGCCGTCCGGATAATGCGGGATGTCCGCGCCGATATTGCCCCGGAAGATGTACGGCCCCAGGCGGCTCTTCGAGGTGGCATAGCGCCCGGCCCAGTACAGATACCAGCGATCGCCGTACCGGAACGCCTCCGCCTGATCGGAGCGCAGCGGACCGCGCAGCTCCTCCTGCGTCTCCTCGTCGGGATAGACCGGCACCTTGCGCGCGCTGCCGGGCACCACCTCGGTCATGCTCTCCCGCAGCTGCATGGCCCAGTAGTGATCCGTCCAGTCGCTGCCGAACACGATCCAGGCGCGGCTGTCCTCCTCGTCGGGCATGATCACGTCCGGATCGTAGGAGTTGGTGGGCGTGATCCCCTTGGGCAGGATGGGCGTTTTGCCCCGCGCGTCGACGAAGGGCCCGTCCGGCCGGTCGCTGACCGCGACGCCGGTGGACTCGCCGCCGTGGGAATAGTACAGGTAGTAGCGGCCGTCCCACGGGCTGCGCACCGCGTCGCAGGCCCAGCAGTCGGTGGAGTCCGGCGGCAGATAGGTGTCCTCCCGCCGCAGGGACTTCCTGCACTGCCAGTGCACCAGATCCTCGCTGAAGAGCACGTACCAGTCCCGCATGATGAACTGGCCCCGGCCCTCGTCGTGGCCCACATAGACGTACATGTTCTCCCGGCCCGTGTCCGGGTTCACGAAGATCTTGATGTGCGGATCCGGGAACATATTGTCCGGCACACCGGCGGGGGAAAGGGGATTCCCTCTCCGGGATTCATGTTCAGGCATCGCCATTCTCCTCTCGCAATGGGCGCAGCTTCATCCGGAACCGCTCAGAAGCCCAGCCGCCGGATCGCCTCCACCAGGTTCCGGCCGTAGACCTCCGCGCCCAGGGCATTGGGGTGGAGCTTGTCCAGGAAGTATTCCGGCAGATGCGGCACCAGCGAGAAGCCGTCCACCGGCACGATGTTGGGATAGCGGCTGACGATCTCCATCAGCTTCGCGCAGAAGCGCCGCAGCGTCGGCAGGCCGTCCTGCACATCGCCGCGCCACAGGGGCGTGATGCACAGGATCGGGATCTCCGCGCCGTAGAGGCCCAGCAGGGTCTCGTAGTATTCCTCCACCGCCTGCATGGTCTCGCAGCCGAACTGGTTCGTGCCCAGCGCCACGACCAGCTTCTCCGGCGCGTAGCCCTCCATCGGCATCAGCGAGCCCTTGTCGTAGACATAGCCGCCGATGCCCTGATTGATGATGTCCCAGTTCAGCAGGCGGTTCGCCACGCTGACATAGGTCTGCCCGGAGCGCAGCGGCCCGTAGCCCTGGGTGATCGAGTCGCCCAGCCAGAGCACCCGCGTCCCCTTGGGCACCGGCTCCCAGGCCCCGTCGATGCTGCAGGCGCGGATCAGCACGGTGGCGTCCGCGGGCAGATAGACCGTGACCTGCTTGCACCCGGCGGGCAGCGCAAAGGACAGCCGGCCCTCCTGCGGCAGCTCCCGGACGTAGCGGATGTCGACGATCTGCCCGTCCACCGCCGCCTCGAAGGAATCCTGCGAGCCCTGCCAGATGAACCGGTAGTCGAAGGCAATCGCGCGCGCATCGGTGATCAGCTCCAGCGTCTTGGCGGTGGAGGCCATGCACCGGTCATACCAGAAGTCAAAGGCCGAGCGGAAATAGGCCATCTGCGTCTCCGTGTACTGGAAGGCCTGCAGGTAGCCGTCCTCCGTCTCCCGGAAGCTGTACACGCCGCAGTAGATCCTCTGCAGCTCCTGATTGCTGATGGTCGTGTTCATCGCGCTGATCACGCCTCCCTGTCTTTCGATGGTGCTCCGTCACGCGGACAAGCCGGATCATTGTTTTTTTCGGCACCTGTTCGGAACGTCCGCTGTCATCCGCTTTTCAATTTCGGGCAAAGGCGGCCAAATCCTGCAAGCGCTCCTGCACCGCCCATGTTATGTTCGATGCCGTTGTTTTCATGCTGCTTTCAGTTCAAGCTGCTCCACCCTTTACGCAAAGAAAACAGGCCTTCCCGTCTTGGGGAGGGCCTGTCACAGCTTCCGCTTGCGATTGCAGGCTTTCAGCGGCTCATGCGCCTGCGCTCGGCGTCTCCACGCGGCGCATCAGGTACAGCCCATAGCCCGCCGCGAGCGCGATGATCACGCCATGGGCGATCCAGTTGAACGCATCGGAGCTGTTCTCCCGCGCGAACAGGGAGAAGATGTCGATCAGGCTGTGCGAGAGGATGCAGGGCAGCAGGCTGCCGCCCTTCCAGAACACCATCGTGAACATGAAGCCGACCGCCACCGCGAAGACCACCTGCAGCAAGGTCTCCCCCAGCGCGTGGCCGGTGAGCAGATTCACGATGTGGCCCATGCCGAAGGTCACCGAGGAGACGATCACGGCGGCCGCCGGCTTTCCATTGCCCAGCATCACCCGGAACAGGAAGCCGCGGAAGATCAGCTCCTCCGCAAAGCCGACCAGCCCCATCGACACCACCGCGAAGAGCAGCCCCGGCATCGGGTATTTGGCCGAGACGCCGGCCCAGAGGTTGCCGCTGGTGACGACCCACAGGGGGATGAGCCACAAAAGGGCCCGGCTGTTCTTCGCCCAGGCGGTGAGGCCGCACTTCTCCCGCAGGCCCATTTTCACGACAAACAGCAGCAATAGTCCGCAGATCACCAGCAGGCCCAGCATCATGTATGGGCTGTCGTCGCCCAGGCTGCGCAGGTTCCCCGTCGTGACCACGTAGAGCACGATCCAGAGGATGGCCGTCAAAAGCTCGTTCTTTTCACAGAATTTCCGCATCTTTTTCCTCCTGCCTGGCCGCGAGCACCGCGCCGTTCCACGCGCGCGTCAGCTGCTCCGCGATCAGGGCTTCATCAAATTCGAGACCATTGTTGGCAATGATGCTGGCATAGCCGTGGGCGAACATGGCCACCGTCAGGAAGACCGCCCGCGTCCCCGCCCCGCTCAGCCCGCAGCCCGCCTGCATGGCCGTGAGCACCGGCCGCAGCTCCTCCGCGTCGATCAGCTCCATCAGGCTGGCCCCCTCCGCGTAGCCGGACTGGAAGAGGAAGCGGAACAGCTGCGGCTCCGCCACGGCAAAGCGGATGTAGTTCAGCCCGATGCCCAGGACCGGGTGCTGCCCCGGCGGGATGTTCATGATGAAGGCGCTGTGCAGCTCGTCGGCCTGGCGGTACGCGGCCCGCTTCAGCTGCTCAATCGTTTCGAAGTGGTACATCACCGGTTGCGTGGAGCACTGCAGCTGCCCGGCCACCGAGCGGGCATTGATGTGCTCGAAGCCCTCACGCCGTGCCACCGCCACAGCGGCCTCCACGATCATGTCCCGGGTGATCCGCGTTTTCGGCGGCATCCCATCGCCTCCTTTCCATAATGCCGATTATATAACACCGATTATAATACAAAAGCAGGATTTGTCAACCCAAATCCTGCAAAATGCCAGGAGATTCTTTCGGAAATTCTTTCGGGATTCCGCCGGCTCAGGCGCTCCAGATCCTCCTTCCGGGACACGTCGCCCACGAACCACGGGCCCGGCCGGATGTCGATGATGTGCACGACGGCGCCCTCCCGCCGGAACGCCTCGGCGATCGCCCGGCCAATGCCCCGGGCTCCGCCGGTGATGACGGCCACTTTGCCTTTCATGCCGCTTCCTCCCCCGCTGTTTTTACCTCTTCGCTTCCGGCAGGACGGCATCAATGTCCACGAAGCCCACGCTGCCGTCGCCCTGCGGATCGATGTATACCGGCACTTCCCACGCCCGGATCGTCTCTGCCGCTTTGCCATACAGGTATCTGCTGCGGCAGACACGCGTTATACGCGTGGCCGGGTCCACATAGCAGCATTCCACATAACTCATGACTTTCCGGCCGGTGATGTCCTCTTTCACAGTCCTGACGCCGGTGATCACCGCCATCACGTGGTTGCCGCTCTCATAGGCACGGCGCAGCCTGGCGCGGCGGCGGACATCCGCCAGCAGCAGCCCCAGGCCCACCAGGATGAGGATAAGACACACGCTGATCCAGATGTACGGGAAGATTCCCCAGTTCTCCGGTTCCGGGCTGGACGCATTGAGGAGTATCATCAGCCCGCCATGCATCAGAAAGATGCTCCCGGATACCAACCCCGCGATTCCGAATTGCCCTTTCCCCGACCAGCCGTAATTCTTGTTCCCTGCCATCGTTTTCTTCCCCATGCCGCGGCTTCTCAGCGGCCTGCATTCCGCAGCACCGCGTCCACATCCACGAAGCCCACGCTGTCGTCGCCCATGCGGTCAATGTACACCGGCACCTGCTGCCCCTGCAGCTGCTCCGCTTCCTGACCATAGAGATATCGGCTGCGGTAGACGTGCTCCGCGCCGGTGGCCGGGTCGGTATAACGGCACTCCGCGATGCTGGGGCTCCGGCCGTTTGTATGCACATTTTTCTGCACCTTCACCGCCGTGATGGGCAGCATCACGGAATAGCCTCCCTCATAGGCGCGGCGCAGCAGGGCGCGGCGGCGGACGTCAGCCCAAAGCAGCCCGCCGCCCACCAGAAAGAAGACCAGCCCCAGCCCGCCGAAAACATACAGAAAGATCCGCTGCTCCAGCTCGTCGGACCAGCTATTGAAATGGTTGATCAGCACCCCCAGCACCAGAAAGAAGGCCCCCATCGGCATATACACCATCCCGAGGATGCCCTTGATTGTCCAGCCGAATTTCTTCTTCTCGTACATCAGTTTTCCTCCCGCGTCAGACCGCTCACAGCGCGTCCAGCATCTGCGCCGCGTTCTCCTTCGCCTTCACGGCCCCATAGGCCTTCACGATCACGCCGTCCTCATCAATGAGATAGGTGGAGCGGATCAGGCTCCTCGTCAGCTGGCCGTCCTTGCCGCGCCTGCGCACGTCGTAGGCGGTGATCACGCTCAGCTCCGGATCCGCCAGCAGCGGGAAGGGCAGGCCGTGCGCCTCCTCGAAGCGCTTGTGGGACGCGGCGCTGTCGCCGCTCACGCCCAGCACCACCGCCCCCTTCTCCAGAAACTGCGGATACAGATCGCGGAAGCTGCAGGCCTGGCTGGTGCAGCCGCTGGTCATGTCCTTCGGGTAGAAGTACAGCACAACCTTCTGCCCGCGGTAATCGGCGAGGCTGTGCACCCTTCCGTTCTGATCCGGCAGGGCAAAGTCCGGCGCCCTGGTTCCGATCTCCAGCATGTCTTCATTCCTCCTGTGCCTCAAGCATGCGCTGCGCGGCCAGCCATTCCCGGATGAGCGCCTCCATCTGTTCCGGATGGCGGTCGAAGTGGTGCGTCTCCCCCGCGATCATCTCCAGACGGCAGCGGTGGTACATGCGCGCGGCCTTGCGGGAGTCCTCCGGCGGCACCACGTCGTCCGCGTCCCCGTGGAGCAGCAGCACCGGCCCCGGGAAGCGGCGGATGGCGTCCTCCGCGTGAATGGTCTGCGCCACGCGGATGTAATCGCCGCCCAGGGTCAGTCCCTTCATGACATCGACCTCCTCCGGCACATGCAGCGGGTCGAAGGCAAAGCCCAGCAGGCTGCCCTCCCTGGCGCAGCGCGGGATCATGAAGGCCGGCGCGCGCAGGATCAGCCCCCGCACGAGATCGGGGGCCATGCCGCCCGCCAGCGCCGCCGTCAGCCCGCCCTGCGAATGCCCGCTCAGCCAGATCTCCGTCACGAAGTCCAGCCGCCGCGCCGCGTGCAGCACCGCCAGCGTGTTGGAGATCCACTTGTGCAGCGTGTGCTGCCGGAATTCGCCGCCGCTCTCGCCGTGGCCGTACAGGTCGAAGCGCAGCGTGGCGAAGCCCGCCGCCCGCATGGCCCCGCAGGCCGCGAGGGTGTGGGCCTTGTCCTTCGTGCTGGTGAAGCCGTGCAGCACGATCACCAGCGGGCAGCGCTCCGCCTGCGGGCGCTCCAGCACCGCGCACAGCTCAATTCCGTCATCCATGATTGTGAGCTTCTCCACGCTTTTTCGTGCCCCCGTTTCCCCCAGTCAGCCTGTCCGCGATTGCATCATAGCAGAAAGCGGCCGCCGCGTCAAACAGAATCCGGCGGCCGGCAGGATTCCCGCCCTCCGGGGGGAATGAATATACAGGCGGCCGCAGACAGGCCGCGGGAAAAAGGGAGGCTCCATCATGTCCGAAATGTCCGAAACAAATAAACGTCCGAAAGGCAGCCGGCAGTGGCTGGCCATCCTGCTCTATGCGCTGACGGGCGCGGCCGGCGGTCTGGTGATTGTGCACTATATCGACACCATCACGGAGGGCGGGCCGCTGACCGGGATGCACCTGCTGCTGTTCCTGCTGCTGTTTGTGCTCCTGTACGCCGCCATGCTGATCCAGACGGTGATTCACGAGGCGGGGCATCTGGTGTTCGGCCTGGCCACCGGCTACCGCTTTGTCTCCTTCCGAATCTACAGCTGGATGTGGCTGAAGGAGGACGGAAGGCTCCGCTGCAGGCGCCTGTCCATCGCCGGCACCGGCGGGCAGTGCCTGATGGGGCCGCCGGAGCTGAAGGACGGCCGCATGCCGGTGCTGCTGTACAATTTCGGCGGCGCCATCATGAACCTGCTCGCCAGCGCGGTCTTCTTCGGGCTCAGCCTTGCGACGCCGCCGGCCTGGGTGGTGACGCCCTTTCTGCGGCTGTTGGCGGTGATCGGCGTGATGTTCGCAATCATCAACGGCCTGCCGCTGCGCATGGGGCCGGTGGACAACGACGGCCGCAACGCGCTCTCCCTGCTGCACAGCGAGGAAGCCACCCGCGCCTTCTGGATCCAGCTGAAGGTCGCTGAGCTGCAGGCCGCGGGCGTGCGCGTCCGGGACATGCCGGCGGCGTGGTTCGCCGTGTGAAAATTGCAAGTTTAAATGACGCAGGTAGCTGAGAGAATGAGAGCGAGAGGAG
>CAMNHF010000049.1 GCA_946538975.1 uncultured Clostridia bacterium
CCCTCGACCTCCAACGTGACAGGCTGGCGCTCTAACCAACTGAGCTACCGGGCCAGATGTGGGCCTTCAGGGACTCGAACCCGGGACCAACCGGTTATGAGCCGGCCGCTCTGACCAACTGAGCTAAAGGCCCATCCTTTGGATCCTCAGGGAGAGAAGTGACCCCGTCGGGATTCGAACCCGAGTGACCGCCGTGAAAGGGCGGTGTCTTAACCACTTGACCACGGGGCCAAAGTCCGGGATTGAGAACATGCTCCGCTGAGCGGGGAAGTCGGGGTGAAGGGATTCGAACCCCCGGCCCCATGCTCCCAAAGCACGTGCGCTACCAGACTGCGCTACACCCCGGTACCTCCCTCAAGGTCCGTTCCCGCAGGCGACGATTAGGATAATACACGATTTCTCTCGATTTGTCAACAGTTTTTTTGAGAAAAATTTCAGAACCGTTGGCATCCTCGTTTTGACCGCCTCAGAGGGGGAGGGGAGGAGGCTGCGACGGCCCCCGGGAAGCGACCTGCGGGCCGCCGCAGCGCGGAGGCAGCCATGACCGCCGGGCCGGCAAAATATGCGGCTCAGTCGGGCCCGCGCAGGCTGTATACCCGCAGGTTCGCGTATTCGCCGATCATGGGGGCCAGCTGGCGCAGGCCGATGCAGCCGCCGCCCAGCAGCGGGCCGTACTGCCTGCCGTCGTCGTGGAAGCTCAGCACCTCCAGGCCGTTGACGGCGAAACGCACGTCGGGGCCCTGCTTCAGCAGCGACAGGGTGTAGAAGCCGTCCGCGTCGGCCGCGTCGGGGATGGGATCGGCCCCCTGGGCCACCAGGTGGAAGCCGTAGCTCTTGCGCAGATTGCAGGTGTGGAAGCTGCGCTCATCCTTCTCCTTGCGGCGGAAGAAGGACAGGTGGAAGGCGTTGATGTCCCCGTGGTGGTACTGGATATACTCGCCCGTGCGGGGGGCCAGCGCGGGATCAAACAGCTCCTGCCCCTCGCGGCCGCCGGCGGAGAAGAACAGCATGGCCAGCCCGGGCTCCCGCACAGGCCGGAAGTCGATCTCCAGCAGCAGATCCGCCGGGAAGGCCCGCCTGCACCAGAGCACATAATTGGCCTTCTGTCCCAGCGCCGCGCTCTCGGCATTCTCAAGCCGCAGCGCGCCCTCCGGGAAGCTGGCCAGCGCCTTGCCCTCCAGCACAAATTCACCCATCGCCTCGGAGGAAGAGAGCGGATTTTCGTAGATCAGCGCGCTGCGCGTCCGTTCAAAGCAGGACACAGTACCGCCTCCTTTTGCTTCTCTGCCGTCAGTATATCATGAAATCCGGCCAAAAGACAGCTTTTTTGTTGCCACGGAGGCGATTTCCGTATTATAATCGGGGGAGCAGTACAGGGGAGGACAGGACAATGCGGATTCATCTGCTGGAAAACCGCCGCGCCGCGGGATGGGCTGTGTTCGGGGGATACTGGCCCCGGGGCCGCGTGCGGGAGAATGCGTTTGCGCTGCGGGATGAGCAGGGGAGGCCTGTGCCCGTGCAGAGCGAGGTGACCGCCCGCTGGCCGGACGGCTCCGTGAAGTGGAGCCGCCATGTCGCGCAGGCCGCGCTGCTGGGGACGGGCGGCGAGCTGACACCGGCCGGGCAGACCCCGCCGCAGGGGCTGAGTGTGCGGGAGACTGCGGCGGAATGGCTGGTGGAGGGCGAGCACGTCCGCCTGAGCGTGCCCAGGGAAGGCGCCTGCCTGGCCGCCGGCTGCAGGATCGGCGGAGAAACGGCCTTCGACGGCGTTTTCCCGGCGCTGCTGATCGCGCACGTGACGGAAGATGAGGACGGAACAGCGGCCCGGACCAGGCGCCTGCCCTGGCGGCTTACAGACCGCGCGGTGGAGGCCGCCGGCCCGCTGGAGGCCGTGTTCCGCTTCGAGGGCATCCACCTGGAGGACGGCGCGGAGAAGATGCCCTTCCGCATCCGCATGACGATTCACCCAGACGGGGAGATCTGCTTCGAGGACACCTTCTTCTTTCAGGGCGATCCGGAGCAGGACCGGCTGGCCGGCTGGGGGCTGCGCTTCGAGACGCGGCTGAGCGGCAAGCCGTACCAGCGCCACATCCGCTTCCTGACGGACGGCATGACATACCACGATCATCCCACCCAGCTCTTTCACTGGCGCAGGCGGCTGGACCCGGAGCTGCTGGCCGCCCAGCAGCGGGGCGAGACTGTGGCGGCCTCCGATGCGCTGGACGCGGCGGCCGCGGATCTGCCCCGCTGGGATCACTTCTTCCTCAGCCAGGACAGCGCGGACAGCTTTCGCATCCGCAAGAAGGCGTGGGAGGGCGGCTGCTGGCTGGACATGGCCCATGGCCGCCGGGCCCCGGGCAGCTTGGCGGTCAGCGATCCGCGGCGCACCCTGAGCTTTCACCTGCGCGAATGCTGGGAGAAGCACCCGGCCGGGCTGGAGGTGCAGGGCCTCTCGGGGGAGGAGACCGCGTGCTGCGTGTGGTTCTACGCCCCGCAGGCGCAGCCCTTCGACTTCCGCCACTATGACCGGCGGAGCTATCCCATGGGCTGCTACGAGGGCTTCGACTACATGCTGCCCGATCCGAACGGCATCGCCGTCACCTGCCGGGCGGCGGTGCACGCGGCGAGCGGGTACGCGCCGGAGGAGACGCTCCGGGCGCTCTCGGAGACGGTTCGCCGCCCGCCGGTCTATCTGGCCGATCCGGCATACTATCACCGGCATCGGGCCTTCGGTTATTGGAGCCTGCCCGACCGCAGCCGGGAGGTCGGCCGGTGGGTGGAGGAGCAGCTGGACGCCGCCTGCGCCTTCTATGAGGTCGAGCAGGACAGCCGCGGCTGGTACGGCCTGTTCGATTACGGCGACTTCATGCACACCTACGAGGCCAGGCGGCATCTGTGGCGGGCGGATGTGGGCGGCTATGCCTGGGACAACACGGAGCTGGCGCCGACCTACTGGCTCTGGCTGCAGTTCCTGCGCACGGGCAGCGAGCGGGTCTTCCGCCTGGCGGAGGCCCTGAGCCGCCACACCGCCGACGTGGACATGTACCACCGCGGGCCGCTGAAGGGCCTGGGCTCCCGCCACAATGTGCGGCACTGGGGCTGCCCCTGCAAGGAGCCGCGCGTCTCCATGGCGGGACACCATCGGCCGCTGTATTACCTGACCGGCGACCGGCGCGCGGGCGACTGCATGGAGGACAGCCTCTGCGCAGTGGAAGCCCTCAGGCAGATGCCCTGGTACCATCAGGAGGACGGCACGCTCCGCCTGCGCACCGGCCCGGACTGGGCGGCGCTGGTGTCCGACTGGATGACCGCCTATGAGCGCACGCTGAACCCCGTCTGGCGGGAGCGGATCGAAGCCGGTCTGGCGGCGCTGGGCAGGACGCCGCTGGGGCTGACCTCCGGCCCGGAGTTCGGCTTTGACCCGGATACGGGCCGCCTTGACTACCGGGGAGAGCAGGCGCACAGCGGCATGCACCTGCAGGCCTGCATGGGCGAGACGGAGGTGTGGCTGGAGACGGCCGACGCGCTGGATCTGCCCGAGCTGGCGGAGCTGACGGCCCGCAACGGCCGCTTCTTCTACCTCACGCCGGAGGAGCGGAACCGGGCCTCCGGCGGCCTCGTGCAGGACCGGCCCTTCGGCGGCTGCATTTATTCGGCGGAGATGCAGGCCTGGGCCGCCCGGCAGGCGGGGGACGAGGGCATGGCCCGGGCCATCTGGCGGAAGCTGCTGGCCCTGCTGTACGCGCCCGACCATCCCGAGGGCTTCCGGCCGGTCGCCTATGGGCGGCGCGATGACGGCAGCGTCCTCATGGAGATTCCCTGGATCACCACCAACTTCACGGCCCAGTGGTGCCTGAAGGCTATCGTCACGGCGGAATTTATCCCGGAAGCCCGGCCCGGAACCTTCGCCGAGCTGGATGAACAGCTGCGATTGCATCCGCCGGAAGCACGCATGTACGGCGCATAACGGCGTCCCCGCGAGAGAGAGAGCCGCCGCAAAGGAGGAACAGACAGATGCAGAAGAACGAGCCCATCATGATCTTTCACGCCTTCATTGACCCCGCCGGCATCACGGAGGTGCGGAGCGGCCATGAGGCGGTCACGCTGATCCCCTTCCGGGCCACGGTGGCTTCGCCGCTCTTTACGGGCGAAACCGCGCCCGGCGCCGTGGACGTGCAGCAGGAGAACGCCGCCGGCTTGCGCAGCCTGTGCGCGCGCTACGCCTTCCGGGGCACCGATGAGGCCGGCAAGCCCTGCACCCTCTTTGTCGAGAACTGCGGCTGGATCCGAACCGGCCGCCAGGATCCCGTCCTGTCCACCTGCCCCCGCTTCCTGACCGACAGCCCCGTGCTGAGCCCCTATCTCAGCCAGCACCGCTTCCGCGCGGAGGTTCACGGCACGGACCGCGGTGTGGATATTCATGTGTTTGATGTGGAAGCCGGAAGCTGATGCTGTGATCCGCGTTATCCGTCGCGGCCATCGCGGCGCCCGGTGCGGCTGCCCTGTATCAGCTGGAGGTGCTGGCGGAGAATGTGCAGATCACGGAGGCGAACAAAACGCGCTTCTACGTGCTTTCCGCCGCGCCGCTCCGGGACGGGGAGCTGCCGCGGGCCGTCTTCGCGGCGACCTGCGAGGGCAGCCGGATCGACGACATCATCGTGGCGCTGCGGGAAAGCGGCCTTGAGATGGTGGCCCTTCACGACCGGCCCGAGGGCAGCGCGCTGGGCAGCTACCGCTTTGTGATCGAGGCGGAGGATCCCTCCGGCGTCACGCAGGCCCAGATCGACGCGATGAGCGCGGTGGAGGGCGTGCGCTTCCTCGGCCGCTTCCCTGTGGCGGAGAAATAGGCGCCCGCTGTTCAAGCTGCCGTACTATCGGAGATTTCAAGCTGCCGTACGATCGGAGATTCTGATTGACAAACAGCGGCAAAGTGTTACAATATCCTTGCTCATCGGAGGGTGGGCGGTTCATCGGAAACCGTCAGCCGGATAAGATGCGGGTTGAGAAGCCCGGGTCTTGTCCGGCTTTTTGCAGGGAGGATGGCTATGCAGCGCAGCAATGATTTCACCGCGGGCGGGATTCTCGCCCCGCTTCTGCGGTTCATGATTCCCGTGTTCTTCGCGATGCTTCTCCAGGCCATGTATGGCGCGGTGGATCTGCTGATCGTCGGGAAATTCGCGGAATCCACGGATGTCTCCGCGGTCTCTACGGGCTCGCAGATCATGATGACGATCACCAATCTGGTTTCCAGCTTCGCCATGGGGACCACCATCCTCCTGGGGCAGCGCATCGGAGAGAGGCGCGGCCGGGAGGGCGGGCAGGTGATCGGCAGCAGCATCTGTCTGTTCGCCGTGATCGCCGCGGTGTTCACCGTCCTCATTGCGGCGCTCAGCCGGCCCATCAGCGCCCTGATGAACGCGCCGGCGGAGGCTTTCGACGAGACGGCCGGTTACATCCGGATCTGCGGGCTCGGCTCCTTCTTCATCATCAGCTACAACCTGATCGGCAGCGTCTTCCGGGGCATCGGCGATTCGCGCACCCCGCTGATGACCGTTGCGATTGCCTGCGTGTGCAACATTCTGGGCGATCTTGCGCTGGTGGCGGTGTGCGGTCTGGGGACGGCCGGCGCCGCAGCCGCGACCGTGCTGGCCCAGGCCGTGAGCGTCGTCATGTCCCTGCTGATCCTGCGGAAGAAGCAGCTCCCCTTTGAGATGGCTCGCGCCGATCTGCGCTTTCACCGGGGCATCATCCGGAAGGTCGCCGCCCTGGGTCTGCCGATCGCGCTGCAGGATCTGCTGGTGGGCATCTCCTTCCTGGTGATTCTCGCGATTGTCAACAGCCTCGGCCTGGTCGCCTCTGCCGGGGTGGGCGTGGCGGAAAAGGTGTGCGGCTTCATCATGCTGATTCCGGCGGCCTTCATGCAGGCCATGGCCGCCTTTGTGGCGCAGAACATCGGCGCGGGGAAGTTCAGCCGGGCGAAAAGGACGCTTCTGTATGCGGTGAGCGTCTCCATGCTCCTGGCCGTCGGCATGTTCGCCCTCACCTTCTGGCGGGGCGATCTGCTCTCCGGCATCTTCGCGAGGGACGCTGCTGTCATCGCGGCCTCCGCGGATTATCTGAAGGCCTACGCGATCGACTGCCTGCTGACCTGTTTCCTGTTCTGCTTCATCGGCTTCTACAACGGCCTGGGCATGACGCGCTTCGTCATGATGCAGGGCATCGTCGGTGCGTTCCTTGTCCGGATTCCCGTCGCCTTCCTGATGAGCCGCGAGGTGCCGCCGTCCATGTTCCACATCGGTCTGGCGACGCCCTGCTCGACGATCCTGCAGGTGGCGCTGTGCCTCATCTGGCTCCGCTTCGCGAACCGGAAATACAGCCGCCTCGCCTGAACGCCCGGGACGCCGCTGCCCGGAACGGCGTCGCATTCATCCCGCGGATCACGATGACGCTGCGGCGCATCAACGGCAGCCCCGAAGCCGCCGTCGGAACGGAGGATCAGTCCGCCGACGGTTTTTTGTTGTTGTCAAAAGCGCCTGCATATGGTAAAATCTTCTTGGAAGCAATGAGAAGAGACAGCACAGCCGAACAGTGACAACCGAACAGGAGGCATGAGGACGATGAAGAAAACGACGCTGTGGATCACGGCGCTGCTGATGATCCTGATTCTGGCCATAGGCCCGGCAGAGGAGACGATGTCCTTCGCGCCCGTCGAGGAAGTGGAGGAATGGGCTTTTGCCGTGCCGGAGGAAGAGGAGCAAGTCTGGACGGCGGAGGAAGCGGAGCCCTCGCCCTTTGTCGTGGAGGACGGCGTGCTGACCGCCTGTCTCGGCGGGGACGAGTCCGTCCGTGTCCCGGAGGGCGTGGTGAAGATCGGCGAGCATGCCTTCGCCACCTGCACCTCCCTGCGGCAGATCACGCTGCCCGGGAGCACAGTGGAGATCGGCGCACATGCCTTTGCCGGCTGCGCCTCTTTGGAGAGCGTCATTGCGCCCGGCGTCAGGAAGGTCGGCTCGGGCGCCTTCGCGGGCTGCACCGCGCTCAGGGAGACCGTGTTCGCAGGTGATGCGGTGGTCGCCTCCGATGCTTTCGGCATGCCGGAACCGGAGGCCGAGGTCCCCGTGATCACCAGCCAGCCCTCCAGCAAGAAGATCAAGGCCGGCGGCGAGGTGTTCTTCTCGGTCTCGGCCATCCGCGCGGACAACTACCAGTGGCAGTACCTGTCCGGCAGCACCTGGAAGGACATTTACTCCGGCGGCGCGTACACCGGCTCCTACACCGGCACGCTGCGCTTCACGGCCAAGGCAACGCTGGACGGCATCCAGTACCGCTGCAAGATCTGGAATGACCGGGGCACGGCGTATTCCAACGTGGTCACCTTCAGCATCCTGAACGCGCCCGTCGTCACCAGCCAGCCCTCCAGCAAGAAGATCGCCGCCGGCGGCGAGGTCTTCTTCAACGTCAAGGCGACGGACGCGGCGAAGTACCGCTGGCAGTACAGCGTGGGCAGCGGCTGGAGCGATCTGTACAACGATTCCACCTACAGCGGCGTCACCACCTCTACGCTGCGCTTCACGGCCAAGGCCACCCTGAACAACCGCATGTTCCGCTGCAAGATCTGGAATGACGCGGGCTGCGTGTATTCCAATGTGGTGACCTTCACGCTGGCGACGGCGGCGAAGCCGGTGTTCACCACGCAGCCCGGCAGCAAGACCGTGCAGGCGGGGCAGCAGGTGACCTTCACCGGCAAGGCCAGCGGCGATCCCACCTACCGCTGGCAGTACTATAGCGGCAGCGGCTGGAAGGACCTCTACAACGACAGCACCTACAGCGGCGTCACAACGACTACGCTGAAGTTCACGTCGAAGTCGACCCTCTCCGGCCGGCAGTACCGCCTGAAGGCCTCCAACGCTGGCGGCACCGCCTACTCCAACACCGTCAAGTTCACCTGCCAGGCCGGCAGCGTGCCCAGCATCTACGGCTACCCGGTGGACAGGACCGACAAGCTGGGCAATACCGCGAAGTTCTCCGCCTCGGCGAATAATTACACCTCGCTGCGCTGGCAGTGCGACTCCGGCTCCGGCTGGAAGGACATCTACGACGACGCCACCTACAGCGGCACAAAGACCCTGACCCTGAGCTTCACGGCCAAGAACACGCTCCACGGCCGCAAATACCGCCTGAGCGCCACAAACGCCGCCGGCACGGTGTACAGCCCCGCAGCGGTCTTCCGGGTCCAGCTGCCCAACATCTACGGCTACCCCGTCGACAGGACCAATTCCGTGGGCGAGAAGGCCTACTTCCTGTCGGACGTGTCGGGCCAGACCTCGATCCGGTGGCAGTGCAACGACGGCTCCGGCTGGAAGGACATCTACGACGGCAGCACCTACAGCGGCACCACGACCACGGATCTCTCCTTCACCGCGGCGTCCTCGCTGTCCGGCTGCTCCTACCGGCTGAGCGCCTCCAATGCCGCGGGCAAGGTGTATTCGCCGGCCGCGAACTTCTGGATCAGGCTGACCCTGTCCCAGTCCAGTGTGATCCTCAACAACGGCGCGACCTATTATGCCCTGAACGCCAGCGCCAGCGCGACCTGGACGTCCAGCAACCCGACGGTCGCATCGGTTTCCTCCAACGGCACGATCACGGCCAATTATCCGGGCACGGCGACCATCACCGCCTCCAACGGCGGCTCCAAGGCGACCTGCAAGGTCACGGTGCGGGCGGTCTACCGCGCCCTGCTGATCTCGCAGAAGAACTTCCACAAGGATGACGTCCCCGAGGGGCAGGGCACGGTCCAGTACCGCTGGACGACGGCGCGCGACCAGTGGGCGGATCTGCTGAGCCACGTGCACGGCTCGGACGGCGGCGCGTATACCGTGACGCGTTGCGTTGACCTCACCAGCTCGGAGGTGTACAGCAAGATCACTTCCGTGTTCGGCAGCGCGCGGGACGGCGACGTCTCCCTGATCGCGTTCTTCACCCATGGCGTGGAATCGGCGAACACAAACCGCAGATCCGGTGCCCTGCTCTGCTACAACCGCACCAACGTGTATCTGCCGGACCTGGCGGACGCGCTGGACGATGTCAATGGCCGGGTTATCGTGGTCATCGAAGCCTGCGGATCCGGCGCGGCGACCACGGCCTTCACCAACGGCACCGGCGGGGCAGGCGGAATCGATGCCTTCCAGCGGGATGTCATCGCGGCCTTCGCGCAGGCCGATCCCATGCTGGCGGTGAAGCAGTTCAACGAGATCGGGGAGGACGCCATGATCGGCGTGCCGGAGCCTGAGACCAACGAATTCCTCACCAGCAAGTTTGTCATCCTGACGGCGGCCCGTCATCAGGAAACCCAGTGGGGCTATGAAAGCGGCAATGGCGGCCTGTACATGACGGACTGCGTCCTGGATGCGGTCGGCACCAGCGGCGGGCTGCCGGCGGACAGCCTCTATGGCAACAGCGACGGAAAGCTGACCATGAGGGAGCTGCTGACCTATCTGGACAATACGCTGAGCACGGAGGCGCGCTACACCACCGACGCCAAGGGCAACAAGCACGGCCCCTACTATCAGCACGCGACAATCTATCCCTCTGACGGCAGCTTTGTGCTCTTCATCCGGTAAGCCGGCAGCCTCCGGGCCTGGGAACCCGCTCTGACAAACAGTCTGCCGACAAAGAAAAAGGAGGTATTCCCGCGTGAAAAAACTGCTGTCCTGCCTCGCGGCCCTGATGCTGCTGTTCACGGCGGTGTCTGCGAGCCTGGCGGAAGAAGCTGCCTTCATCCCCGAGGAGGATGAGGAAGCGCTGATCTTCACGCCCGTGGAAGAGGAGATCGAGGAAGAGCCGGTCCGCATCACCGCGCCGGAGGAAGACCCCTTCGTGATCCGCGGCGGTGTGCTCACGGCTTACAACGGCACGGACGCCGACGTAACTGTGCCCGCGGGCGTGACGGCCATCGGGGCGGAGGCCTTTGCAGGCAATGCTGATCTGCAAACGGTCACCCTGCCGGAAAGCGCCGCGGAGATCGGAGAGAGCGCCTTTGCGGACTGCCCGAATCTGGAAAAGATCACCGCGCCCGGCGTGCAGAAGGTAGGCGCAAAGGCCTTCTTCGGCTGCGCTGCCCTCCGGGAGACCGTGTTCGCCGAGGACGCTGAGATCGCACCCGATGCCTTCACGATGCCGGAGCCGCAGGCCGAGGTCCCCGTGATCACCAGCCAGCCCTCCAGCAAGAAGATCAAGGCCGGCGGCGAGGTGTTCTTCTCGGTCTCGGCCATCCGCGCGGACAACTACCAGTGGCAGTACCTGTCCGGCAGCACCTGGAAGGACATTTACTCCGGCGGCGCGTACACCGGCTCCTACACCGGCACGCTGCGCTTCACGGCCAAGGCAACGCTGGACGGCATCCAGTACCGCTGCAGGATCTGGAATGACCGGGGCACGGCGTATTCCAATGTGGTCACCTTCAACATCCTGAACGCGCCCGTCATCACCAGCCAGCCCTCCAGCAAGCAGCTGGCCGCGGGCAAAGAGGTGTTCTTCGACGTCAAGGCCAGCGACGCCGCGAGCTGGCGCTGGCAGTGCGACGACGGCAGCGGCTGGAAGAATCTCTACAACGACAGCACCTTCAGCGGCGTCACCGGGGGCACGCTGCGCTTCACCTCCAAGAGCACGCTGTCGGGCCGCCGGTTCCGCTGCCAGGTTTCCAATGCCGCCGGCACGGTTTATTCCAATACGGTCACCTTCACGTGTGTGGCCAAGCCGGTATTCTCCACGCAGCCCAGCAGCAAGACCATTGCCGTGGGGCAGGCGGTGTCCTTCACGGGCAAGGCGTCCGGCTCGCCCGTCTACCGCTGGCAGTCGGACAGCGGCAGCGGCTGGAAGGATCTGTACAACGACGGCACCTACAGCGGCGTCACCACGACCACGCTGAAGTTCACGGCCAAGGCCGCGATTTCGGGGCGGAAATACCGGCTGCGGGCGAGCAATGACGCCGGCACGGCCTATTCCAACACGGTCACCTTCACCGCGGTGTCGAAGCCCGCGATCACCTCGCATCCCGCCAATCAGAACGTGGCGCCCGGCGGCACGGTGACCTTCACCGCCTCGGCCTCGAACGCGTCCTCCTACCGCTGGCAGTGCAACAACGGCAGCGGCTGGAAGGACATCTTCGACGGCAGCGTCTACAGCGGCACCACGACCACCCGCCTGACCTTCACCGCCAAGGCGACGATCTCGGGCGTGCAGTTCCGCCTCTCCGCCAAGAGCAGCGGCGGCACGGTGTACTCCAATCCCGCCACCTTCACGATCAAGGCGGACAAGCCCGTCATCACCTCCCATCCCACCAGCCAGGCGGTCGCGGAAGGCGGCACGGTGACCTTCTCCGCCTCGGCCTCGGGCGCTTCGTCCTACCGCTGGCAGTGCAACAACGGCAGCGGCTGGAAGGACATCTTCGACGGCAGCGTCTACAGCGGCACCGCCACCACCCGCCTGAGCTTCACCGCCAAGGCAACGATCTCGGGCGTGCAGTTCCGTCTCTCCGCCAAGAGCGACGGCGGCACGGTCTATTCCAATCCCGCCACCTTCACGGCCAAGGCTGTCACGGTCACCCTGTCCAGCAGCAGCCTGACCGTCAAGAACGGCGGCACCGCGTCGCTGACGGCCAACACCGCCGTGACCTGGAGCTCCAGCAACACGAGCGTCGCCACGGTTTCGTCCTCCGGCAAGGTGACCGGCGTGTATCCCGGAACCGCGACGATCACGGCGTCGAGCGGCTCCTCCTCCGCCCGGTGCACGGTGAAGGTGCAGGCCAACTACCGCGCCCTGCTGATTTCCGAGAGCACCTTCTCCTACTTCTCCACCGGCGAGTGGAGCAACTACCGCAACCGCGGCACCGTCGTGGTGTGGGAGGCGCTGCTGGGCTGCGTGCACGGCCCGGATGGCGGCAGCTACACCGTCAGCACCTATGACGACCTGTCGAACAGCCAGATCTTCAGCGCCATCAGCAGCACCTTCGGCAGCGCCCGGGACGGCGACGTCAACTTCTTCATGATCAGCACGCACGGCGTGGCCGACGACAGGACCAACCGCGGCGCCGGCGCCCTGCTCACCTATTACGACACCAATCTGTACCTGCCCGACCTCGCCAACGCCCTCGCCAAGGTCAACGGCAAGGTCATCGTGGTGCTGGAGGCCTGCGGCTCCGGTGCGGCGACCACCCGCTTCAACGGCGGCGCGGCAGGCGGGGAGGACTTCGATCCCGCGCTGTTCACGCGGCAGGCCATCGCGGCCTTCGCGCAGGCCGATCCCATGATGGTGGAGCACGTTTATGAGGAGAGAGCGGTCGGCCCGGAGGACGGCATCACCGTGCCGGAGCCGGAGACGAACGAGTTCCTCACCTCCAAGTTCGTCATCCTGACCGCGGCCAAGCACCTGCAGAACAGCGTGGGCCGCGAGGGCAGCCGGGTGGAGGAATCCTGCAACTACCTGACGATCTACTGCATCGACGCGATCGGGGAGAGCGGGAGCTTCCCGGCCGATACCAAGTACGGCAACGGCGACGGCATCCTGACCCTGGCCGAGCTGTACAGCCACCTGTCCAACACGCTCGGCAAGCACCTGTTCAAATTCAGCGACGGCACCACCGCTTATCAGAACCCGACGATCTATCCCAGCGGCTCCACCTACCAGCTGTTCCGGCGGTAAGCGGGCTGCGGCCCCGGGGGAAGGTTCACCGCCTTCCCCTTTTTGCATGGGAAAAGCCTGCCCCGCGCAGACAGGACAGGCCCGATGGCAAAGGGATTCAGGTCAGGCAGGGGAGAAGCCGCCTCATTCAAGCCTCACGGGAATCACAAGCTCCGCGCTGCCGATGCCCTCCGCCGCCACCCGGAGGCGGGCTTCCCCGGCCTCCCAGCCGGCGCGCAGGATGGCCAGCGCCCGGCCCTGATGGCTGGTGAAGCGGCCGGCGGTGTAGTTCTCGGCGGTGATGGGATTGGCGCTGCCGAAGCCCGCCAGCTCCGCCGCGCCGCACACCTCCGCCGTCAGCAGGGTGTCCGCGTCGGGCACCGTGTTTCCGTCCGCGTCCTGCAGCGCCGCGTGGACATAACACAGGGACTCGCCGTCGGCCTTGAGGCTGTCCGTCTCGGCGATGAGGCGGAGGGACACGGGCCGGCCGGCGGTTTTCAGCGCGGCGCGGGATACCTCACGGCCACCCGAATAGCTGACCGCTTCCAGCACGCCCGGCGCATACACCGTGTCGAAGAGGAAGGTGAGCGGCATGCCCTGCACCGGCGCGCTGCCGGCCCTGCGGCGGCCCAGGCTGACGCCGTCGAGGAACAGCTCCACCTCCTCGGCGCCGCTGAACACGGCCACGCGCACAGGCCGGCCCTCCTGACCCGCCCAATTCCAGCGCGGCCACACGCCCGGGAAGCCCCAGTTGGACAGCGTCTCCACCTTGTCATGGACGGCGGGATCCCAGGAGAACAGCCCCGTCTCCCGGCTGCCCCACACAATGCGGCGATAGACGCCCTGCGGCCGGATGCAGCCGGTCACGTCGAAGTCCGCGTCGTTCGCCGTCCGCCACGGGAAGGGCGAGGCCGCCGAGCCCCAGGGATTCCCGATCCGCGCATCGCCGGGCTCATAGAAGGAGGCCTTGCCGATGCCTGCCTCGCCGAGGTAGTCCCAGGCGGTCCAGGTGAAGTCCCCGATGATCCACGGCGTCCGCTCGATCATGGGCCAGTGGATGCCGATCTCCTTCGGGTAGTTCTCGCTCCCCAGCATGACGCGCTCCGGGTACAGCCGGTGATCCGCCTCATACCTGCCCTCCATGTAGTTGTAGCCCACGATGTCCAGGCTGCCCACGAAGCCCTCCGTGTACTCCTCCCAGAGGACGTCGGCGTCGTGCTCCGCCCAGATGCGGTGCTGCTCCTTCTGGAGGAGGTCGTCCAGGCCGTTCCACAGGGAGCAGACCGCGTTGGAGACGGGACGGCTCGGATCCAGCCGGCGGATGGTCTCCGCCAGGCGCGCGGCGAGCACATAGCCGCCGTTCAGGCCGCCGCGCTCCGGAATCTCGTTGCCGGTCGACCAGATGATGACCGACGGATGGCAGCGGTCCCGGCGCACAAAGGCGCTGAGATCCTTCTCCCAGTCCGTCTCGAAGAACTGGTTGTAGTCCCCGGGCTGCTTCGCCATGCCCCACGCGTCGAAGGCCTCGTCGAACACATACATGCCGAGGCGGTCGCAGGCCTCGATCAGCGCGGCGGACGGCGGATTGTGCGTGGTGCGGATGGCGTTGAAGCCGGCCTCCTTCAGCAGGCGAACCTTGCGGGCCTCCGCGTCGTACAGGCTGACCGCGCCCAGCGGGCCGTTGTCGTGATGCAGGCAGCCACCCCGCAGCTTCACGGTCTTCCCGTTGATCCGCAGCCCGTGCTTCACGTCGGCCTCCACCGTGCGGACGCCAAAGAGCACGCTGTCCGTGTCCTCCGCGGGGTGCTCCGCCGGGATGATGCGCGTCCTGAACTCGCCCTTCTCCCGCATGCGGACCTGCAGCCGATACAGCCGGGGCGTCCCGGCGCTCCACAGCAGGGGCTTGTCGACGGTCAGCGCCGCGCGGGCGGTGCCGACGGCATGCGGCGGGATCTGCGCGACGGTCTTCCGGCTCAGCACAGTCTCGCCGCTGTCCTCCCGGAGCAGGTCGAACCATACCTCGACGACCCGGTTTCCGTCCTGCGCGTTGCGGATCTCCGCGGCCGCCTGCAGGAAGGCCGTCTCCGCCTGCCCTGCGGCGTCGTATTCGATCTTCCTCGTATAGCAGGAGAGCCCGCCGTGCGCGATGTGCGTTTTCGGCATGTGCGCGATGGCGACGCCCCGGAACAGGCCCGCGCCGGAGTACCAGCGGGAATTGGGCTGCATGCTGGGATTCAGCGTGATCGCAATGCGGTTCTTCTCGCCGGGATAGACCATGCGGGTGATGTCCGCCTCAAAGGGCGCGTAGCCGTAGTGCTGCAGGGCCGCTTTCTCGCCGTTCACCTCGACGGTGGCGTTCATCATGGCCCCGTCGATGATGAGGGCGATGCGCTCGCCCGCCCACTGCGCGGGGATGTCGATCTCCTTCGTGTAGCGCGCCACGCCCGCGTGATAGTAGCCGCTGGCCGCGCCGGAGACCGCCTCGGGGAACACGTCGCCCTCGATCATGTAATCGTGCGGCAGGTTGACCAGCCTTCCCTCGCCAAACTGCCAGCCCCGGTTGATGCTGATCCGCTTCATCGCGTGATCTCCTTCCTTTTTCGCGCAAACAGGGGGGACTGCCTTGTCAGAAGAAATTCCAGCGGCTCAGCAGGAAGCCCGGAATCACCACAATCAGGAAGAAGGCCCAGCTTACCAGGGTGAAAACCTTGACGAACTGCCCGCCGCGGCCCGGGTATTCCCGCACGTAGATCCGGTAGTTGATCACGGAGGCCAGGGAGCCGATCAGGGAGCAGAGCCCGGCGGTGTCCGCGCCGTAGATCAGCCCCGCGAAGTTCTCCGAGAAGGGGTAGAGCACGATGGAGGCGGGGACGTTGGAGATGATCTGGCTCAGGCCGATGGCCCACCAGTATTCGCTGCCCGCCACCGCCTGCCGCAGCACCCCGGCGATCTGCGCATTGGCCGTGATGGAGGAGGAGAAGACGAAGAAGCAGAAGAAGGTGACGATGAGCACATAGTCGACCTTCAGCAGCAGAGCGCGATCCACGGCGGCGATCACCGCCAGCACGAGGATCACGGCATAGGGCCACAGGGAGGTGCGCGTCACGATCACCGCGATGATCAGCGCGAAGAGCGCAAGGTAGGCGATGCGCCGCCCCCTGCCGTCCGCCCGCCTGGGATCCCCGGTCTTCTCCACCTGAATCTCCTCCCGGGGGTTCCTGCGGTACAGGAAGAGGATGAAGCATATCAGCAGCAGGGCGGACATGGCGCAAAGCGGCAGCATGTGCAGCATGAAGTGGCCCGCGCTGACCTCCGCCTGCCCGTAGAGGAACAGGTTCTGCGGGCTGCCGAAGGGCGTCAGCAGGGAGCCGCGGATGGCGGCGATGTTCTCCATGGAGATCACGGGGAGGATGTACCGCTCCTTCTGCCCGCTGCGGAACAGCAGGATCGTCAGCGGCACAAAGATGATCAGGGACACGTCGTTGGTGACGAACATGGAGGTGAAGAACACCCCGAACACCAGGAACAGGGTCAGCGTGGTCATCCGCCGCATCCGGGAGGCCAGGCGCACCACCGGCTCCAGCACGTTCTCCTGCTTGAAGCCCTCCAGCACGCACAGCATCATCAGCAGGGTGCCCAGCGTGCGCCAGTCGATGTTCCGGAGCAGCTCCGGGGTGGGCGGCGTCAGGATCAGGGCGATGGCCGCCGCCAGCACCGACAGGGTCAGCATGAGCTCCTTTTTCAGGAACTGAAGCACTTTTTTCATTTCGATCATCCTTCCCGCGCCTGCTGCTCGTCCAGCACCGCGTCGATGCACTGTTCGATGCTCTCCGCCCGGCGCAGCAGCCGCTTCCTCCGGATGCTGTCCCCGGCGGGCCATTCCATCAGCTTCTTGATCCGCCCCAGGGCCAGCGTGGCGTGGAAGCGCTCCCGCCAGCCTTCGTAGAGGGCAGTGTACCAGGCCCGCAGCTCTGCTTCGCTGGCCTCGGGGCCGCCCCGGAGCCGCCGCGCGAGGGCCGGGTCCGCCAGCAGGCCGCGGCCGATCATGACCGCCTCCGTCCGCGGGCAGCGGGCGAGCAGGGCCTGCACATCCTCCGGCGTGCGCAGGTCGCCGTTGTAAACCGGATGGGGCAGGCCACGCCGCAGGGCCAGGTCAAAGGCCTCCGGATGGATGCCGCCGGTGTACTGCTCCCGCGTCGTCCGGACGTGGATCGTCACATGGGCGAAGGGATAGGCCGCCAGCAGCGCCGCGAGCTCCGGCCACTCCTCCGGGCTTTCATAGCCGATGCGGGTCTTGACCGAGAGCGGCATGGGGAGCGGATCGGCAAAGAGGCGGTCGAAAAAACAGCGCAGCGCGGGCAGATCGCGCAGCAGCCCGCTGCCCCGGCCCCGCCGCGTCACCGTGGGCGAGGGGCAGCCGAGGTTCAGCTCCGCGCAGGGGTAGCCGAGCTCCGCCACCAGGGCCAGCCAGGCCGCCAGCTGGCCGGGATCCCGGGTCAGTGCCTGGGGCAGCACGCGGAGGCCCCGGTTCTCCTCGGGGGCGATGTCGCGCTTCTCGCGGGTTGTCAGGCCCACGGACTGGGTCAGCTTGTGAAACGGCAGGCCGTAGACGTCGACGCTGCCGAACAGCCGCTGGTGCGTGCGCCGGAGGATGCCGTCCGTGAGGCCCTCCATCGGCGCGAAATAAACGATCAACCGGATTCCTCCCCGAAGCGGCTTCACGGTGCCATGCCGCCGTTTTGTCCGTGAGCCGCCGCTCTATTGTAACAGATTCCCTCCCCGCCCACAAGGGAAACATGAGCGCAATCTTCACGCAGCATGAACTCCGGATCAGCGCAGGATCCACGCAGTCCCATGTGCGGACGGCGCAGGAAAACGGCGGCCTCATCAAAAAACACCGGGCGCGAATGGCAGCCTGCCTGCTCCGCGCCCGGGGCTCCGCCTTATGTCAGCGGAGCAGCTCGGGATGGGTTTCGATCTCGTATTCGCCCTTCCACTGCGCCAGATAGCCGCTCAGCATCTCCATCTGCTTCGCCTCCAGGGCGGCCTGCTTCAGCGCCTCGGCTTCCTCCTCCGTCAGCTGGTGCACGCCGGAGGGGACGTCGGATATGTAGCACACGATGTGGATGCCGAGGTTCGTCACGAAGGGCCGGGTGATGTCGCCGGGCTTCTCCAGGGCCGCGACGTTGGCGCGGAAGGCCTCCGCCCAGTTCTCGCTCTCCGGGTGGAACATCAGCTCCGCGCCGGCGTCCGCGCCCGCCTCGCTGCCGAAGATGGCGATCAGGCTGCCGAAGTCCTCGCCCCCGGCATAGCGCCGCGCGATCTCGTCGGTGGTGTCCTTCACCAGCGGC
>CAMNHF010000050.1 GCA_946538975.1 uncultured Clostridia bacterium
GTCGCGATGCCGTGGGCGGAAAGATGGCTCTCGGCGGCGGCGATGCCCAGCAGCAGCACCGCGGCCATCATCAGGGCGAGGATCCAGCGCTTCATTGTGATGCCCTCCTGTGTGTAGATTGGAATACCCTGATTATACCATGACCACCGCCGCTGTCAAGATTCCGGGCGGCAACAATGGCAAAGACCCTGACAAGAATTGCAAAGCCCGGGCAAAGATGGGGGCTGAAGCCCGGGACGGCTTGTATGCTTTATGTATTTTTCGAATTCGCTCTTGCATCAGGCGGCAAATTGGTATACAATCACTTGATTCCATTCGGGATCAGCGCCGTCGAGAGGAGAATGCTCATGCCACAGCGGACAGACATCAAGAAGGTACTTATCATCGGCTCCGGCCCGATCATCATCGGTCAAGCCTGCGAGTTTGACTATTCCGGCACGCAGGCGTGCAAGGCGCTGCGGGCCCTGGGATACAAGATCGTGCTGGTGAATTCCAACCCGGCGACCATCATGACCGATCCCGAGATGGCGGATGTCACCTATATTGAGCCGCTGAACGCGGAACGCCTGGAGCAGATCATCGCGGCGGAGCGCCCGGACGCGCTGCTGCCGAACCTGGGCGGCCAGTCCGGCCTGAACCTCGCTTCCGAGCTGTATAAGAAGGGGATCCTGGACAAGTATCAGGTGCAGGTCATCGGCGTGCAGCCGGACGCGATCGAGCGCGGCGAGGACCGTGTCGAGTTCAAGAAGACCATGAACATGCTGGGCATCGAGATGGCCCGCAGCGAAGTGGCCTACAGCGTGGAGGAGGGCCTTGCCATCGCGGATCGCCTCGGCTATCCGGTGGTGCTGCGCCCTGCCTATACGATGGGCGGCGCGGGCGGCGGCCTGGTGTACAACCGTGAAGAGCTGAAGACTGTCATGGCCCGCGGCCTGCAGGCCTCGCTGGTGCATGAGGTGCTGGTGGAGGAATCCGTCGTCGGCTGGGAGGAGCTGGAGCTGGAGGTTGTCCGCGATCAGGACAACAACATGATCACTGTCTGCTTCATCGAGAATGTCGACCCGATGGGCGTGCACACCGGCGATTCCTACTGCACCGCGCCCATGCTGACGATCTCGGAGGACATCCAGCGCCGTCTGCAGGAGCAGGCCTACCGCATTGTGGAGCATATCGGCGTCATCGGCGGCACCAATGTGCAGTTCGCCCATGACCCGAAGACCGACCGCATCATCGTCATTGAGATCAACCCGCGCACGTCCCGCTCCTCGGCCCTGGCCTCCAAGGCGACAGGCTTCCCGATCGCGCTGGTCTCCGCCAAGCTGGCTGCCGGCCTGAGCCTGTCCGACCTGCCCTGCGGCAAGTACGGCACGCTGGACAAGTATCGGCCGGACGGCGACTACGTGGTGGTCAAGTTTGCCCGCTGGGCCTTTGAAAAGTTCAAGGGCGTGCAGGACAAGCTGGGCACGCAGATGCGCGCGGTCGGCGAAGTGATGAGCATCGGCAAGAATTATAAGGAAGCCTTTCAGAAGGCGATCCGCTCGCTGGAGAAGGGCTGCTACGGCCTGGGCCACTTCCACGGGCTGGACCTTCTGCCAAAGGAAGAGCTGCTGAAGCGGCTGGCCGTGCCCTCCTCGGAGCGGCAGTTCATCATGTATGAAGCGCTGCGGCAGGGCGTCACGGTCGAAGAGCTGCACCAGCTGACGAATATCAAGACCTACTTCATCGAACAGATGAAGGAGCTGGTCGAGGAGGAGGAAGCCCTGACGGCCGCCGGCTTCCCCAGCGCGGAGCAGCTGCGGCAGGCCAAGCGGGACGGCTTCTCGGACAAGTACCTCAGCCAGATTCTGCATGTCAGCGAGCAGCGCATCCGCGAGGCCCGCGAGGCCGCCGGCATGCACGAGGCCTGGCAGGGCGTCCACGTCTCCGGCACGAAGGACAGTGCCTACTACTATTCCACCTACTGCGGCGAGGACCGCGATCCCGTCCGCACGGACCGGCCCAAGGTGATGATCCTGGGCGGCGGCCCGAACCGCATCGGCCAGGGCATCGAGTTCGACTACTGCTGCGTGCACGCGGCGCAGTCCCTGAAGAAGCTCGGCTTTGAGACGATCATCGTGAACTGCAACCCGGAGACCGTTTCCACCGACTACGATACTTCCGACAAGCTCTATTTCGAGCCGCTGACGCTGGAGGACGTGCTGAGCATCTACCGCAAGGAGCAGCCGGTGGGCGTGATCGCCCAGTTCGGCGGCCAGACCCCGCTGAACCTGGCGGGCGAACTGCAGCGCTGCGGGGTGCGGATCCTCGGCACGACGCCGGAGGTCATCGACCTGGCGGAGGATCGGGACCGCTTCCGCGAGATGATGGAGAAGCTGGGCATCCCGATGCCGGAGAGCGGCATGGCCACCACTGTGGAGGAAGCCCAGAAGATCGCGAACCGCATCGGCTATCCGGTCATGGTGCGTCCCTCCTATGTGCTGGGCGGCCGCGGCATGGAGGTCGTGTATGACGACGACGCCATGGCGGACTACATGCGGGCCGCGGTCGGCGTGACCCCAGACCGCCCGATCCTGATCGACCGCTTCCTGAACCATGCGCTGGAGTGCGAGGCGGACGCCATCAGCGACGGCACCCACGCCTATGTGCCCGCGGTCATGGAGCACATCGAGCTGGCGGGCATTCACTCCGGCGATTCCGCCTGCATCATTCCCTCCCGCCACATCGACGCGGAGCACCTGGAGACCATCAAGACCTATACCCGCCGCATCGCGGAGGAAATGCACGTTGTCGGCCTGATGAACATGCAGTACGCCATTGAGAACGGCGTCGTCTATGTGCTGGAGGCCAACCCGCGCGCCAGCCGGACTGTGCCGCTGGTGTCCAAGGTCTGCGGCATCCGCATGGTGCCCCTGGCGACGGAAATCATCACTGCGGAGCTGACCGGCAGGCCTTCGCCCGTGCCCGGGCTGAAGGAGCGCCGCATCCCGTACTACGGCGTGAAGGAAGCGGTCTTCCCCTTCAATATGTTCCAGGAGGTCGACCCGGTGCTGGGGCCGGAGATGCGCTCTACCGGCGAGGTGCTCGGCCTGGCTGCCACCACCGGCGAGGCGTTCTTCAAGGCGGAGGAGGCCGCGCAGGCCGTGCTGCCCACGGAGGGCACCGTGCTGATCTCCGTCAATGACAAGGACAAGCCCGAGGTGGCGGAGATCGCCGCTTCCCTGCATCGCGACGGCTTCCGCCTGCTGGCCACCGGCCGCACCTATGAGCTGATCGCGGAGGCCGGCATCCCGGTCAGCCGCGTCAAGAAGCTCTATGAGGGCCGTCCGAACATCCTGGATCTCATCACCAACGGGGAGATTCAGCTGATTGTCAACACGCCCATCGGCAAGGCCTCCGTGCACGACGACAGCTATCTCCGCAAGGCTGCGATCAAGCACAAGATTCCGTACATCACCACGATCGCCGCCGCCCGGGCCGCCGCAGAGGGCATCGCCCAGGTCAAGGCGAACACCACCGGCTCCGTGCGCTCCCTGCAGGACTGGCACAAGCTGATTGAGGGCTGAACAGCATAGGACTGAGCATCATGAAACGGGCCGCGGGCTTGATCCTCGCGGACCTTCTGCCCCGATCTGCGTGCCGAAGCGGTTCGCACTGCCGGGATTCCGGTCAAACGGGGCCGAATGGCAGGAAAGTTGAACGTTCGACACATTGACATTTTCCTGCCGGTATGATAAGATGAAGCTGCGCAGGGAGTGAGAGCAGCACTCGCCGGCAAGACTTTCTTTCATGGAGCATCTGTCGGGGATGCTCCTTCTTTCATATCAGAAACGAATGCGGTATAAACGGTAGACGGATTCAGGAGGGGATCAGCATGAGCCGATGCAGCGGCATCCTGTTGCACATATCGTCTCTGCCGGGGCCGGACGGCATCGGCTCCATGGGCCGGGAGGCCTATGACTTTGCCGACTTTCTGAAGCGCGCCGGGGTAAGGATCTGGCAGGTGCTGCCGCTGGGCCCGACCGGCTACGGCGAATCGCCCTATCAGTCCGCCAGCGTGTTCGCGGGCAACCCGATGCTGATCTCCCTGGAGAAGCTGCGGGAGGAAGGCCTGCTCACCGGCGAGCGCACGGCGGCCCGGGTGTACGCCGATCTCAGCCGTGTGGATTTCGACACGGTGCGGGCCGAAAAGGAAAAGCAGCTCCGCACCTGCTACAGCCAGTCGGCGGCGCGGCTGCAGGGCGAGCTGGCTGCCTTTGAGAAGGAAGCCGCCTGGGTGCGGGATTACGCGCTGTACTGCGCGCTGAAGGCCCATTTCGGCAACCGGAAATGGACGGACTGGCCGGACAAGGCCGTGCGGAACCGCCACGCCCACGCGCTGAAAAAATGGGAACTGACGCTCAAGAGCGAGGTCAGCTATCAGATCTTCGTGCAGTACCTGTTCTTCCGCCAGTGGCGCGCGCTGAAAAAGCACTGCAATGAACTGGGTATCAGCATCTTCGGCGACATGCCGATCTACGTCGCGGAGGACAGCGCCGACACCTGGACGCATCCGGAGGTGTTCCAGCTGGATCTCCGCCGCATGCCGAAGCGGGTGGCCGGCGTGCCGCCGGATGCCTTCTCCGAGGACGGTCAGCTCTGGGGCAATCCCCTGTACCGCTGGTGGCTGCTGAAGATGCAGGGCTACCGCTGGTGGGTGGACCGCATGCGGCAGATGGGCGAGATGTATGACATCGTCCGCGTCGACCATTTCATCGGGTTTGCGAATTACTACAGCATCCCCTATGGGGCCGTGAACGCCCGTAAGGGCAAATGGGTCAAGGCGCCGGGACAGGATCTGTTCACCCGGCTGAAGCAGGAGCTGCCCGAGCTGCGCGTGGTCGCGGAGGATCTGGGCGAGGTGACGGATGCGGTGCGGGAGCTGATGGCCTTCACCGGGTATCCGGGCATGCGGGTGATGCACTATGCCTTTGGCGGCGGGGACGACAACTGCCACCTGCCCGCCAACTATATCCCTGCCTGCGTGGCCTACACCGGCACGCATGACAATGACACGACCCGCGGCTGGGCGGAGCACGCGAACCCGGCCGAGGTGGAGAAGGCCCGGCAGCTGCTGGGCTTCACGCGGCCGGAGGAGGCCCCGGACGCGTTCCTGCGCGCACTGATGGAATCTGCCGCGGACACGGTGATCGTGCCGATGCAGGACGTGCTGGGGCTGGGCAGTGAGGCCCGGATGAACCTGCCCGGCACGATCGGCGGAAACTGGGCCTGGCGGATGCTGCCGGAGGCGGCTTCGGGCCTGGCTGCGCTGCGGCTGCGGCAGCTGAATGAGAAGACAGGGAGGACCGGCGAGGAATGAATGCCAGCGAACTCATCGTCCGCGCGGAACAGATCGCGCTGACGGAATACCATATCCCGCTGGAGGAAACCAGCGCGGTGCAGCTGCATGAGGCGATTTCGCGCGCCGCCATGGAAGCGCTGACGCCCGATTGGATCCGCTGCGAACAGGCGCGCAGCCGGAAGAGGCAGGCCTGCTATCTCTCCGCCGAGTATCTGGTCGGGCGGATGGTCTATAACAACCTGTACTGCCTGGGCGTGCTGGACGAGGTGCGGGCGCAGCTGAAGGCGCGCGGCATCGACCTGGCCGTGCTGGAGGACATTGAGGACGACGCCTTCGGCAACGGCGGCCTGGGGCGGCTGGCTGCCTGCTTCCTGGACAGTGCCGCGACGCACGGCATTCCCCTGACCGGCTATGGCCTGCGTTACCGCTTCGGGCTGTTCCGCCAGCGCTTTGTGGACTGCCGGCAGGTGGAGGAGCCGGACGACTGGGCCCGCTTTGGCGACCCGTGGAGCATCCGCCGGCAGGACGAGGCCGTCACCGTGCCCATGGCGGGCGGCGATGTGACGGCGGTGCCCTATGACATGCCCGTTATCGGCTACGGCGGGGAGAACATCGGCACCCTGCGCCTTTGGCAGTGCGAAAGCCCCGCGGAGGTCGACCTGAAGCTGTTCAACGAGCAGCGCTACACCGCTGCGTCCGCCCGCAAGAATCAGGCTGAGGACATCACGAAGTTCCTCTATCCCAATGACACGCGGCGCGAGGGAAAGCAGCTGCGCGTCAAGCAGCAGTATGTGCTGGTCTCCGCCTCCGTGCAGGACATGCTCCGGGCCTACAGGCGCCGCCATGGACAGGACTATGCCGGCTTCGCGAAGGAATACGCGGTGCAGCTGAACGACACGCATCCGGTGATGGCCATCCCCGAGCTGATCCGCCTGCTGACCGCCGACGGCGTCCCCTTCGACGCTGCCTTTGACATTGCCCGCGAGACCTTTGCCTACACGAATCACACGGTGATGCAGGAGGCGCTGGAAAAGTGGGATCTGAGCCTCTTGCACTCCGTCTGTCCGCAGCTCACCGCGGTGATCCGGAAGATCGATCAGCGCTTCCGCAGGGAGATGGCCGCGCTGCACGCCGACGTGCTGCCCACCCGCTGCATCATTGAGGGCAAGCGCGTGCACATGGCCCAGCTGGCCGTGTACGCGACGCACGCGACAAACGGCGTCGCCGAGCTGCACAGCAAAATCCTGAAGGACGATCTCTTCGCCGACTGGTACGCCCTGTATCCGGAGCGCTTCCAGAACAAGACCAACGGCATCACCCAGCGCCGCTGGCTGGGCCTGTGCAATCCCGAACTGACCGCAATGATCCGCAGCCGTATCGGCGACGGCTTCCTGACCGATCTGCACCGGCTTTCCGCGCTGAAGCCGATGATTGACGACGCGATGATCGCGGACTTCCGCCGGATCAAGCGGGAGAAGAAGGCGCAGCTGTGCGCCGAGATCGCCCGCCGCGAGGGTGTGGAGCTCCTGCCGGACATGGTCTTCGACATCCAGGTGAAGCGCCTCCACGAGTACAAGCGCCAGCTGATGAACGCCCTCTCGATTCTCGCCATCTATCACGAGCTGAAGGAAGGGCGGCTGCAGGATTTCGCGCCGACCGCGTTCATCTTCGGCGCCAAGGCGGCCGCCGGTTACGACCGGGCGAAGGCGGTCATCTTCCTCATCAACCAGATCGCGAAGATGGTCAACGCGGACCCGGAGACGAACGACCGCCTGCGCGTGGTCTTTGTGCAGAATTATAACTGCTCCTGGGCGGAGCTGCTGATTCCCGCGGCGGACATCAGCGAGCAGATTTCCCCGGCAGGTACCGAGGCCAGCGGCACCGGCAACATGAAGCTGATGCTGAACGGCGCGGTCACCCTGGGCACCTTCGACGGCGCCAACGTGGAGATTGCCGAGGAGGCGGGCCGGGAAAACAATTACATCTTCGGCGCGACCGTGCAGGAGCTGAACGCCATCCGCCGCACCTACGACCCGCGCAAGCTCTACCGGGAGGACAGCCTCATCGCCTGGGTTATGGACACCCTGGTGGACGGCACCTTCGCCGATCCCGAGGGCAGTCTGAAGGAGCTGTACAGCGCAATTCTGGCCGGGGCCAGCTGGCACGCGCCGGATCACTACTTTGTGCTGTACGACTTCCGCAGCTATCTGGAGGCAAAGCTGCAGGCCATCCGCGACTGGCGCAGCGATCCCGCGGCCTTCACCCGGAAATGCCTGATCAACGTGGCCTCCGCCGGCAAGTTCTCTTCCGACCGCACCGTCGCGGAGTATGCGCGGGACATCTGGCGCGTGTGACGCCGGGCAGCTTCATCTCCGCATAGACCGCTTCTGTGTCCTTCCCGGGCAGCCGGGAGGGCGCAGAAGCTTTTTGATTGCCAAAACGGCCCGGAGCAGGATGGCGCGGCGGGGGAGGAAAGGCAGCCTGTCCGGCTGTCGCTGATCCGCGGGCGCATCAGATTCTTGTGCGGAGGAATAAAATATATTGTCTGTTCGCCTTTACAGCACAAGAATAATGTGCTACAATGGGGATACAGACACAGGAGGTGAGGCGCATGCACAACCCTTCCCCCGACGATGAGGATCTTCGTTCCCGCAACCGCCGCCTCTATGGCAGCGTCATCCGTGAGGCCCGCCTGCGGCAGGGGCTGCAGCAGCCGCAGCTGGCCCGGATGCTTGGCGTGCACAAGAATTACATCAGCAACTGGGAGAGCGGCGTCTCCCGGCCCGATCTCAGCATCATTCCTGCCCTGTGCGGGGCCCTGCGGCTGAGCCTGGCGGAATTCTTCCGGCAGCCGGAGGAGGCCGGTCAGGTGAGCCCGCGGGATGGCGACTTCCTGCGGCGCTGCCATCAGCTGAACGCCCGCGATCGGCAGCTGCTGGAGACCTTTCTGGACGATATGCTGACCGCCGAGCAGGACGAGGCCTGGCAGCGCTGCCGCGAACTATACATCTGCTGCAGCAGCAACGAGCAGGGCGCCGCGGCCGGTGTCTCCGCGCCGCTGGACGCGGCTGCCGCCCATCCGGTTTACGTCCGCAGGAATCGCTTCAGTCTCCACGCCGATGAGATCATCTCCGTCAGCGGCGATTCCATGGAGCCGCTCTACGGCGACCGGCAGGAGGTCTATGTGCAGCACTGTGCAGAGCTGCGGCTGGGCGAGATCGGCATCTTCGTGGTCAACGGCGAGGGCTTCATCAAGCAGTATGGCGGCGGCGTGCTGCATTCGCTGAATCCGCGCCGCGCCGACATCATTCTTCACCCGGACGACGACGTGCGCCTGGTGGGCCGCGTCCTGGGTCCGGTGGATCCCGGCGATTATCCTACGCTGGAGGATCAGGCAATTCTCGATGAGATCGGCCCGGAGGGGCTGAGCAGGGACTGAAGGGAGGCAGCGCAATGGCAGTTCGCTACACAAAGGCTTATGTGGAGGTCAAGGTGGATTTCCGTCCGGACGGCACGATGTATCCCCGCTGCCTGATCTGGGAGGACGGCCGGGAGTACGCGATCGAGCGGGTCAAGACCGTGCGGCCCGCCTCTGCCCAGAAGGCCGGCGGCGCCGGCGACCGCTACACCGTGGTGATCCAGGGGCAGGAGCGTTATATCTTCTTTGAGCACAATATCGACACGTGCAGCGACCACATCGGCAAATGGTTTGTCGAGAAGCCGGAAAGCGCATGAGAGGGGGGAGCCCATGATCTATGACAATGTCGTGCGGCAGCAGCCCGCGCCCTGGAGCCGCCGGGTGTCCTTCGTCGGCTGCCGCGCGGAGAAGCTGCCCTTCGGCCTGGACGAGGGCGATCCGCGCTGCGCGGACTTTCGCCGCCGGCTGCGGGATACCATCGAGAACCTGGTCTGGCAGGGCTACCGCCATTTCATTTCCGACGGCTCGCCCGGGGCGCCGATGTGGGCCGCCGAGCTGGTGCTGGAAATGCGGCAGCAGGAACCGGGCCTCCTGCTGGAGATGGTTTCGCCCTACGACAGCCGTCCTGACCGCTGGCCCAGTCAGGTGAAGCAGCGGTACGAGCGCCTGTTTGAGGCGGCGGACATCATCACCGCCACCGGCCACGCGTGGACCAGGAGCAGCATCTTTGACCGCAATCGTTACCTGGTCAACAACGCCGACATGCTGGTCGCCGCCTATGACGGGCAGCCCGGCGGCACGGAGATGGCGGTCCGCTACGCGCGGAGCATCGGCATCCAGGTCTGCCGGATCCTGCCGGTTGTGCCGGGCCGGGTGATTCTCTCCTGAAATGAAAACAGACCGTCCGATGCGGCGGTCTGTTTTGGCGTTTGCGGGGATCAGTCCATTTTCTCGGACAGCTGCTTCCCGCCCAGCACATGGAAGTGCAGATGCTGCACGCTCTGGCAGGCATGGGGGCCGCAGTTGCTCACCACGCGGAAGCCCTGGGTCAGTCCCTCCAGCTCCGCCACCTTCGCGCAGCCGCGCAGGCAGGCCGCCAGATCCTCGTCCGCCAGCTGCCCGGCCTCGGCCAGGTTCGCGATGTGCTTCTTCGGCACCACGAGCACATGCGTCGGCGCCATCGGGTTCAGATCGCGGAAGGCCAGCACCCTGTCGTCCTCCCAGACGCGGTTCGAGGGAATTTCACCGGCGACGATCTTGCAGAAGATGCAGTCAGACATGTTTCGTACTCCTCCCGATTTGTTATTTGGTGGGACGGCCGATCATCCCGCCCGGGATGAGGTCCGTCAGGGTCACGGGGATCAGCTGGCCGCGGCGCTCCGGCGGGCAATCCGGCAGGGCGGTGCGGATGTATTCGGGCGTGTAGCCGTAGAGCACGCCGTCCTCCAGCTCCTCCGCCAGCACAGTGCTCTCGCGGCCGAGCCAGCTTTCTTCGTAGCGGCGGGCGGTTTCCTGCCCATCCTCCATCAGGATGCGCACCCGCTCCTCCTTGACGCTGTTCGGCAGCTGGCCGGGCATGACGGCGGCCCTGGTGCCCTCCCGCGGCGAGAAGGGGAACACATGGATGCGGGCAAAGCCGACCTCGCGGATCATGGCGCGGGTTTCCGCAAATTCCTCCGCGGTCTCTCCCGGGAAGCCGGTCAGAATGTCCGAGGTGAAGGCGGCCAGCGGGAAGACGCGGCGCAGATTGGCCACCGCCTCCCGGTACATGTCCGCGTTGTAGCGGCGGGCCATCCGGGCCAGCACGGTGCTGCTGCCGGACTGGAGCGCCAGATGGAACTGCGGGCACACCTTGGGCAGGGCTGCCAGCGCCTCCGCGAATTCCGGCGTCGCGACCGTCGGCTCCAGGCTGCCCAGCCGGATGCGCGCCACGCCGGGGAGGGCGTGCACCCGGCGGATGGCGTCCAGCAGCGTGGGACGCTCCGGCAGATCGCGGCCATAGCTGGTCAGGTGGATGCCGGTCAGCACCAGCTCCATGTAGCCGGCCTCCGAGAGCTGGCGCGCCTCGTCCTCCACATCCTGCAGCGCCCGGGAGCGGATCGGCCCGCGGACGCTGGGGATGATGCAGTAGGTGCAGTGATTGCCGCAGCCCTCCTGGATCTTCATCGTGGCCCGCGTGTGCTCCTCCTGGCTGGTGATGCGCAGCGGCTCAAAGGCAGCGGCGGAAAGCGCTTCGACGGCGCACAGCTGCACGCCCTCCGCGACGGCCTGCTCCAGCAGCTCCACCACCTGCCCCCGGCGCTGCGTGCCCAGAATCAGCCGGGCGCCGGTCTTTTTCAGCGCCTCGCCGCCCCGCTGGGCCAGGCAGCCCGTGAGCACAAGCTCGCTGTCCGGATGCTCGCGGCGGATCCGGCGGGCCAGCTGCAGGGACTTGCGGTCGCCGGTGCCGGTCACCGTGCAGGTGTTGATCACGTAGATGTCCGCCTCGCCGTCAAAGGGCACCACGGTGTATCCCGCCGCGCGGAACAGCTCCAGCATCGCCTGCGTGTCGTACTGGTTCACCTTGCAGCCGAGGGTGTGAAAAGCAACCGTGTTCATGACTCACCCCTCCAGCGTATTGGCGGGACGATCCTCCATCTCGCCGTACAGGCACATCAGCGCGCTCAGCGCGCACAGACCGGCGGTCTCGGTGCGGAGAATGCGCGGCCCCAGCGTGACCGCCTCGCCGCCCGCCGCCTGCAGCGCTTCCATCTCTTCGGCCGATATGCCGCCCTCCGGCCCGATGATCACCGCCACCCGCTGCATGGCGGGGTGGGCGGCGTGAAAGCTCCGCAGGCTGTTTCCGAGGGCCTCCTCATAGGGGACGGCGGCCGCGTCGAAGTCAGCCAGCTCCCCGACCATGGCGGCAAAGGAAACCGGCTCCCGCACCTCTGGCAGGATGCAGCGGCCGGATTGCTTGGCCGCCTCCTGGGCGATCTTCTGCCAGCGGGGCTGCTTCTTCGCGCCGTCGGCGGGGGAGAGCCGCACCACGCTGCGGGCCATTGCTGCGGGCACAACGCTGTGCACGCCGAGCTCGACCGCCTTCTGGATGATCCATTCCAGCTTGTCCGCCTTGGGCAGCCCCTGATAGAGCGTCACCCGCAGCCGGGGCTCCGTGGAAGGAAGCTCCCGGAGAACCCGCAGCTCCGCCCCGTCCGCCTTCAGCGCCGTGAAGACAGCCGCAAAGCGACGGCCCGCCATGAGCAGCTCCGCCTCATCGCCGGCCTCCAGCCGCAGCACCCGCGCCGCGTGGGCTGCCTCCTCCGCGTTCAGACGGGCCAGATCCCCGTCCAGTGCCTCTGCGAAAAATCGGTGCATCGCTCAATCCTCCGGGGCCCGGGAGAGCATCGCCACCCATTCGCCCTGACGGCAGACCTTCAGCACCGTGTAGTTCGCGGCCTGCAGGGCGTCCAGCACCTGCTGCTCGCGTTCCTTGATGATGCCGGAGCAGATGAACAGCCCGCTGGGCGCGATGTGCTGCCGCAGCGGCGCGGCAAACATGCAGATCACGTCCGCGATGATGTTGGCCACGCAGATGTCGCACGTCACGCTGCCGGAGGCCTCCAGCAGATTGCCCTCCTCCGCGGTGATCAACGCTTCCAGGTGGTTGTGGGCAATGTTCTCGCGGGCCACCTTCACGGCGTCGCGGTCGATGTCGATGGCCAGCACGGAGCCGGCGCCCAGCAGGGCGGCCCCGATGGCGAGAATGCCGCTGCCGGTTCCCACGTCGATCACGCGCTGCCCGCCGCGCACAGTCTCCTCCAGCAGGCCCAGGCACATCGCGGTGGTTTCGTGCATGCCGCTGCCGAAGGCCATGCCGGGATCGATCTCGATGACGCGATCGCCGGGTTGTGCCTCGTAGGGCTCCCAGGTCGGCTTCACGACGAGGGTCTTTCCGGCGCGGAAGGGCTTGTAGAAACGCTTCCAGACCTCGTTCCACTGCTCGTCGTGCACGTCCTCGCTCTCCATCGCCAGGGAACCGGCGGCCATCGGCGGGAACACGGCGCGGACGCGCTCAAGACTGGCGCGCAGGCTGTTCATGCGCTCCGCAAAGCCATCGTCCGGCTGAAACCAGGCGTGCACGAGCACATCCTCCGGCATGCTGTCCAGCAGCGCGGGGTCAATGAGCTCCCAATAGCCGTGCGGCTTGGCCGGATCGGGGATGTCCGCGCGATCCTCGACCATGGTGCCCTCGGCGCCCGCGGCGATCAGCTTCTCCGAAACAATCTCTGCCCCGGCCGTGGTGGTGTGTACAGTCACTTTGATCCAGTCCATGGGTCATTCCTCCAAGATCAGCATGGCGGTTGTTCCGCCTGCGGTTTGATTATAGCACATTCCCTCCGGGCAAAAAAGACTGTTTTTCCGCCCGCCGCAAAATGAAACTTAGAAGCGGAGCGCAGGATCGGCATTCCTCCCGCGTAATCGCTCCGGCAAAGGAACAGACTTGTTACCGAACAGAACAAAACAGACCGGAGTCTGCAAACTCGGACTCGGGAGGCAGCAAAAAAACGGCGCCGCTCACTTCACGGCACCGTTCATTTTGCTTCAGTCCCCCAGGGAGAGATTGGTCAGGCTGCCCAGCGCGCCCTGCGCCCAGTGGCGGCGGCACAGCGACACATACTGGCTGTTGCCGCCCAGCAGGATCTGATCGCCCTCCTTGACCACGCGGCCATCCACTACGCGGGCGTTGCAGGTGGCCTTCTTGCCGCACCAGCAGATGGTCTTCACTTCCTCGATCGTGTCGGCCCAGGCCATCAGCCACAGGCTGCCCTCGAAAAAGTTGCCCTGGAAATCGGTGCGCAGCCCGTAGGCGATGACCGGGATGTTCAGGTCATCCACGATGTGCACGAGGTATTCGACCTGCTGCTTCGTCAGGAACTGCGCCTCATCCACGATCACGCAGTGGCAGCCGCTCAGATCCATCGCGGGCACCTCCTCCATGAACACGCAGGAGGTTTCCAGCCCGCAGCGGGAGCGCTCGATGCGCGCGCCGTCGCGGTCGTCCAGCTTCGGCTTCACCATCAGCACCCGCTGGCCGCGCTCGTTGTAATTGTACTGCACCATGATCGCGTTGGCGGTTTTGCTGGAGCCCATCGCGCCATAGCGGAAATACAGCTTTGCCATAAGCCTGCGCCTCCCTCTCTCACATATCCAGCGACGGCATCAGCGCCATGGTCCGCGCGGTCTGCCCCTGCAGATCGGCGGCCAGGCGCATCTGCGGTGTGCTCCGGCTGGAAAGCCTCGCGTGGAAATTGTACACGCCGCGTTGGCTGAGGTACATCATGCACTGGGTCAGCAGCAGGCGGCCGCAGCCCTGATGGCGCCACTGGGGGGCGATATAGACCGCGTTCAGCTCGCAGCTGTCGGAGATGCCGCTCCAGAGGGCTTCGCCCACCAGCTGGTTTCCGTTGTTGATCAGTCCGACGGCGCAGACGTGCTGGGACTGCAGCAGCACCTGCAGATAGGAAGCGCTGATCTGGTACATGTCATTGGCCTGCAGCCGCGCGACAAAAGCGCCCTGATGCATGGGCGTGGCCAGCGGAATCGCGCGAATCTCAAAGCCCGCGGGCAGCTGCATCGGCTGCACCAGCTTCAGCTGATAGATGTCCTCGCTGTCGATGTGATCAAAGCCGGAGTGGGAATAGAAAACCCGGCCGCTGTGGTCGTCCGGCTCCAGGCAGGTGTAGAGCCGCGCGGGCTCCTCCGGGGCGTTGTCGCGCAGGGCGCGGCCCCGGCCGATCACCGTGCCCAGCAGCATGGCCCGGGCCCGGTCATCCGCCTGCAGGGAGAAGAAGATGTTCACCGGCCGGTCGGGATACAGGTGCGGCAGGTGCTGATAGATGAGGTAGCTCATGCCGTGCTGGCGGCCGCTGCTGTCCACCGCCAGAAACACGTTTTCCGGGGGAAGATTCTGCCAGGGGGCGCTCGGATTCATGATCCGCAGTTCCATACAATCGATCCTTTCGCGCTTCTGAGAAGCATCTCTATGGTACCATGAGCCGCGGAAAACTGCAAGAGCGAATTTGCTCGCTTTCCTTTCCGGCAGCGCGCCCGGGAAAGGAGGATGCTCCATCGGCCTCATCTGCCCTCTGCCTTTGCATTTCGGCAGGATCTGTGCTATGATGAGTCCCGCAGGAATCCCTGAAACGAAGCATTGAAAGGAGGCGGCAGCATGACGGAAAGAAGCCGGGACGAGGCGGCGCTCAGCTGGGCGGACAGCATACCGGACGAGGAGGACGCGGAAGGGGAGGACAGCGTCGAGAGGCCCTACCCCGACGGCAGCGCCGTGAACGAATGCTGGGACGACCGCGGCGAGTTCGCCTGAATCCCCGCGAAAAAGACCTTCCCGCCGCCGGAATCGGTACAGCGGGAAGGCCTTTTGTTGTGGGAATTCACCGGCTGGATTTGTCGTAGGGGATGCCCTCGGCCTTGGGCGCGCGGCTGCTCTTGGAGGTGAACGCCAGCACGACCAGCGTGATGACGTAGGGCAGCAGGCGGTAGAAGTTGGCGGAAACGCCGATTTCCTTCAGCCAGAAGATGCCGTCCCCGTTGATGTCCAGGGAGGTGTAGGAGGCCGCGATGCACTTGAACAGGCCGAAGATCAGCGCGGCGCCCGCGATGTTGAGGGGCTTCCAGTTGCCGAAGATCATGACGGCCAGGGCCAGGAAGCCGAAGCCGGCCACGTCGCCGTTGGCGGTGCAGTTCGCGGTGGTCATGGCGTAGACGAAGCCGCCCATGCCGGCCAGCGCGCCGGAGATGGTCACGCCCGCGTAGCGCATCTTCAGCACATTGATGCCCAGCGAATCGGACGCCTTGGGATTCTCGCCGCAGGAGCGCAGCCGCAGGCCGAAGCGCGTCTTGTACAGCAGGATCGCCATGACGACGAACACCAGAATGCACACGTACGTGGCGGGGAATACCTTGTCGATGAAGGTGGACTCGAAGAAGTTGGTCTTGTAGGTACGGCCCCAGAGCACGCTCTTCTTCAGCATGAACCAGTCTGCGGAGGAGCCGCTGATGTTCAGGGTGGACTGGTTCGCGATGATGCGGATGAAGAACAGCACGACCGCCGGCGCGATCAGGTTCAGCGCGGTGCCGCCGATGGTCTGATCAGCGCGCAGGTTGATGGCGGCGAAGGCCAGCAGCAGGGAGAACAACGCGCCGCACAGCGCGGCAAAGAGCATGGCCAGGAGCGCAAAGCCCTGCAGCGCCCAGAGGTTCTTCGCCGTGAAGGCCTCCGCGAACCAGCCCCATTCCTGCACCAGCCGCACGAACATGACGCCCATGAACGCGCCGAAGATCATGATGCCCTCCAGCGCCAGGTTGATGATGCCGGAGCGCTCCGCGAAGACGCCGGCCAGCGCCACGATCATCAGGGGAACCGCATAGATCAGCGTGGAACGAATCAGAAAGCTCATTCGTCATTCCCTCCCTTCCCGGCGTCCTCGGCAGGCTTCTTCGTCAGATTCTGCAGATCCTCCGCAGCGCGCACCAGCGGGTCATTCCGCTGGAAACGCTTGCCGATTAACAGCTTGATCATCAGGGAGAAGGCGCTCAGGTACACGATCACGGCGATGATCACATCGGTGATGTACTCGTTGTAGGCAGTCAGGCTGGTGAGACGCTGGCCGCAGATGTCGAGCATGGACATGAACATGCCGGTGAAGATGACGCCGATGGGGTTGTTGGCTGCCAGCAGGGCGACCGGAATGCCCGTGAAGCCCTCGCCGGGCAGGGTCTGGTAGGTGTTCCAGTAGAACTCCGTGTTGCCGGAGAGGGCGTACAGCGCGCCGCCGATGGCCGCCAGCGCACCGGCGATCGCCATGCTCAGCACGATGTTCCGCTTGTCCTTGATGCCGGCGTAGCGGGCGGCGAAGCGGTTGGAGCCGCAGGCCTTCAGCTGGTAGCCGAAGGTGGTCTTGGTGATCAGGATGTACATCAGCACAGCGATCAGGATGGCGATGACGATGCCGCCGTTGATCTGGCTGTTGGTGAAGATCTGATCCAAGCCCAGCTTGGAGGTGGCGACCCCGTTGTGGGTGGTCTTGTAAATGTAGGCGGTCTTGGTGCCCTCTTCGATGTTTTTCAGGTTGGAGAACTCAAACATCCAGGTGACGAGGTTGGCCGCGATCCAGTTGGTCATGATGCAGGCGATGACCTCATTGATGTTCAGCAGCGCCTTCAGCAGGCCGGGGATCGCGCCCCAGAGCGCACCGGCGACGATGGCGCCCAGGAAGGCCAGCAGCCAGATCAGCCAGGTTGGCATCGCCGTGGAGGGGATGGACAGGCTGATGAACAGGGAAGCCGTGATGCCCATCAGGTACTGACCGGGCGTGCCGATGTTGAACAGGCCGGTCTTGTAGGCCAGGGCCACCGAGAGGCCGGTCATGATGATCGGCACCGCGCGGAAGAACATGTTGCCCATGTAGACGGGGCTGAAGCCGAAGGTCAGGTTGCCCGCCGCGTCACGGCCGGTGGCGAACATGCCGGCGATAACCAGCCGCACGCCCTCGAAGGCGCCCTTGATGCCGATCTCCGGCGTGACGAGGCCCACGATGATGATGACGACGGCGCCGACCAGCATGCCGATCAGGATGGAGATCAGCGAGGCCAGCACGGTGCGCGTGCCGTCCTTGTGCAGCAGATTCAGGCCCTTTGCTTTCGGTGCAGTGCTCATGCGCCCACCTCCTGCCGTTTGGCGCCGGCCATGTAGAGGCCGAGTTCCTCCACGGTGGTCGTCTTCGGATCCAGCTCGCCGACAATCTCGCCCTCATACATCACCAGGATGCGGTCGGAGAGGTTCATGACCTCGTCCAGCTCCAGGCTGACCAGCAGCACGGCCTTGCCCGCGTCGCGCTGGGCGACCAGCTGGCCGTGGATATACTCGATGGCGCCGACGTCCAGGCCGCGGGTGGGCTGCACGGCCACGACCAGCGGCTTCTCGCGGTCCAGCTCGCGGGCGATGATCGCCTTCTGCTGATTGCCGCCGGACATGGAGCGGGTGACGGTCACCGGACCCTGGCCAGAGCGCACGTCGTACTGTTCAATCAGCCGGTTCGCGTATTGCCGGACCTCGCCGAAGCGGATGAAGCCGTGGTTGGCGAACTGCGGGTCGTCGAAGCGCTGCAGCACGAAGTTCTGCTCCAGCGTGTAGTCCAGCACCAGGCCGTGCTTGTGGCGGTCCTCCGGGATGTGGCTCATGCCTGCGATCGACCGGGCACGGATCGGCGCGT
>CAMNHF010000051.1 GCA_946538975.1 uncultured Clostridia bacterium
GTGTCCTCCTGCACCTCCAGCGCCAGCTGGCCGAACAGGGTCTTGTCGCCGACGACCTTCACTTCCATGTAGGCTTCACCGGAGACGACCACCGTGCCGCGGTAGACGTAGCGCTTGTTCAGCAGGTCCTTCACGTCGTATGCTTCGTCGCCGGGACGCTTGCGGGCTTCCTCGGTCTCGCCGTTGAGCGTCGCCTGGTCGACCATGACCTCGCCCTCGATGATCTCGCCGTCGGCGCTGATCTTGTCGCCGGCCTGCAGGTAGATCAGATCGCCCACGACTACCTCAGACACATGCAGCTCCTGCAGCTGGCCGTCGCGGAGCACCTTGGTCATTTCCTTGGCCTCTTCCTCCGCCTTGAGCAGGGAGGCCTTGCCCTCCTGGCTGTGTTCGGAGACGGAAGCCACGCCGTTGGCCAGCAGGATGGCGATCAGCACGCAGACCGGCTCATACCACTGGGTGTCGGACTTGATGACCTGCAGGCAGTGGTCGCCCAGCACAAACATCACCGTCTGGATCGCCAGCGCCACCAGCAGAATCATGATCATGGGGTCCTTGAAGCCCTCCAGGATCTTCTTCCACAGGGGATCCGGCGGGATCTCGGTCAGCCGGTTTTCGCCGTGAAGTCTCCGGCTTTCCTCGACCTGTTCCTTCGTGAGGCCTCTCTTGTCCATCGCAAATCACTCCTCCATTTTCTGAATTGCCGGCGTCCATGCGCGCAAAGGCGGACGCCGGTTTGTCGCCCTGGCATTGATTATAGCACGGGAGGCGCCATTGTTCAACGGTTCAGGGATTTCAGAATTCTAAAAATCTGCTTAAAAGTGTACGATTTTTCGTAGCATGTCACGCCGCGGGGCACGCTGGCAGAAGGAACACAGCCTTCTTCTTCAAGAAAAAGCCTGCGCCCTTTTGCAGGCACAGGCCCTTGAATACAGACTCCGGTATAAAAGACCGGAGTCTGTTTATTCTCAGTCGCTGAAAATCTTCTCGATCGTGCTGTAGCGCACCATGGCCACCACGATGTCCGGGCAGAGCCAGTTCTCCTTCATGCGACGCAGCAGGCCGAAGTTTTCGCCGTCGCCGGAGAAGGCGTTGTTGTCCCACCACAGGCAGGGCATGCCGCGGGAGATCGCGGAGGCGGTGTAGTAGGCGGCGAAGTCCACGCGGGCCTGCAGGTTGTTATTCTTCGCGCGTGCGCCGAATTCGCCGATGACGACCGGAATGCCGGCGGAGATGTACTTCCTGTACAGCGCGTTCATGAAGCTGTTGATGTCGTTCACCGAGCGGCGGTTGTTGATCGAGAAGGCGTCCGTTCCGCTGCCGTTCAGCGCGAAATCATAGGGCGTGTAGGCGTGCACGGAGACGATGATGCGGTTGTCTGCCGTGTCCGTCGGCAGGACGAACAGGTTGTTCACCGCGCAATCCGGAGAGGCGTCATAGGAGGGCACCATCAGATAGCGGTCCGTGTTGCAGCCGCCCGCGGCGCGAACCGTATCCACAAAGACCTGGTTCAGCCGGATGAGGCAGGTCATGGCTTCGCGGCAGCCCGCGTTGGTGCCGTCAAACCACCACTCATGCGCTTTGTCCTGGGTCAGGCGGGGCTCGTTCAGGGACTCGAAGATCAGGTGATCGTCGTAGCCGGCAAAGCGCTCCGCCAGCTGCCGCCAGATCGAGCTGACATACTTCTCCGACACGGCCATGTGGGCATTGTCCAGGTAGAAGGTGTCATAGCCCTCGTCGTGATGCGTGTTCAGGATGACCGTCATGCCGCGCTCATAGGCCCAGTCCACGACCTCCTGCACCCGGTTCAGCCAGGCTTCGTTGATCGTGAAGTCGTCATCCGCGAGGTGATTGTGCCAGGACACCGGGATGCGGATGGTGTCGTAGCCCGCGAGGTGCACCTGGTCGATCATGTTCTCGGTGGTGTAGTAGCCGTTCCAGTACTTCTCCAGCTCCATGTCGTTGCCGCCCGGATTGTTCCAGGTGGCATCGAAGGTGTTCCCCAGGTTCCAGCCGATGCCCATGCGGCGCAGGAAGGCCATCGCCTCATTGTCCGGAATCTCATAGCGGGTCATTCCGGTCAGCTCCGGGATCTCCGCCTTGCCGCCCTGGAGGCCCACGCCCTCTACCGCGGCCTCAGAAGCCAGCGCACTGCCCATCGCGAGGCACAGACAGAGCGCCAGCAGCAGAAGCTTTTTCATGCTGCCATCTCCCTTCACCGGTGTGAAGCCGGTTTTTGTTTTCATGATTATACATGATTCTTCCGCAAAATGGAAGGGCATTCTCATCACGGCCGCCGTATGTCCGTTCGCATTTGTCCGTCTCGTCACCGTACAAAAAAGGGAGCCCCGCGCGGAGGCTCCCCTGTTCAGACGTTCACTCAGCCGATCTTGGTTCCGCAGTTGGCGCAGAACTTCGCGCCGGGGGTCAGCGGCTGGCCGCAGCCGGGGCAAACGTCGGCCGCCTGCTTGGCGCCGCAGTTCGGGCAGAACTTCGCGCCGGGGGTCAGCGGCTGGCCGCAGCTGGCGCAGAAGCCGGCCGCGGGCTGGGCCTGCGGGGCCGCAGCGGGCGCGGGCTGCTGGGTGGCGCCCGTCATGGCCTGCGCCATCACCTGGCCCATCGCGATGCCGGCGCCCATGTTGACACCGGCCCCGGCCATGCCGCTGCCGTTGGAAGCGCTCTCGCGCAGGGCCTCCGCAGCCTGGAACTGGGTGTACTGGCCGAGGTCGCCGACCACGCCCATGGAGGTGCGGCGATCCATCGCCTTTTCAACTTCCTCAGGCAGGGAGATATTCTCGATGACGAAGCTGACGAGCTGCAGGCCCATGCTGACCAGCTTGGGGTTGAGCGCGTTGCGGGTGTATTCGCCCAGCTCGTCATAGTTCGCGGCCAGATCCAGCGCGGGGATCTTGCTCTGGGCCACCGCGTCGGACAGGGCGCTGACAGAGAGGCGCTTGATCTGCCCGTCGATGTCGGAGACCTTCATGTCGCTGCCGGAGCCGCCGAGCACCTCGCGCAGCAGGGCCTGCGCGTCCTTCACCTGGAAGGCATAGGTGCCGAAGGCGCGGATGCGCACCATGCCGAATTCCGCGTCGCGCATCATCACCGGGTTCTGGGTGCCCCACTTGCAGTCCATGAACTGGCGGGTGTTGACAAAGTACACGTCCGCCTTGAAGGGGCTGTTGAAGCCGTACTTCCAGGCCTTCAGGGTCGTCAGGATGGGCATGTTCTGGGTGGTCAGCTCATAGCGGCCGGGCGTGAAGACGTCCGCCAGCTGGCCTTCGTTGACGAAGATCGCGACCTGGCCCTCGCGCACGGTCAGCTGCGCGCCCATCTTGATCTCGTTGTTCTCGCGGGGGTACTTGTGCACGATGGTGTCGCGGGTGGTGTCGGTCCACTCGATCACGTCGATCAGCTGTCCGCGGATCACATCAAACAGTCCCATTTCAATACGCTCCTTTCAATCCATTCAATCCATGTGTGCCATGGATTCAGTGACAGTTTCATCAGCCGGGCAGCCGCTGCCTTGCCTGGCCGCCGGCCAGCACGGTCAGCGCGGGGAGCGTCCCCTTCGCCACGGTGTACAGGTCCATATTCAGATACTCGCGCACATGGCGGATCGCTGCCTCAGCCTGCCGGTCCACCATCGCCTGCATCTGCTCCATCGGCGGCGCCTCTTCCCCGGTCATCGGGCAGCAGACCAGATAGATCCGCTCGTCCGGCAGCACCGAGATCAGCATGCGCATGCCGTTCAGCTCCGCGCCGAAGATGTTGCGCATTGCGACCTCCAGCCGCTCCGCGCCGTAGGCCCAGTGGTCACTCAGGTAGCCGTCCTCGTCCGGGAAGGCCAGCCGGTGCACGACGCAGGGCCGCGTCGGATCCATCCGGCTGCGGTACAGCCGCATCATCCGGATCAGATGCGCCTCGTCGCGCATTTCGCCGTTCAATACCTGATGGAACATCTCATGCCGGGCGAGCAGCAGCCGCTCCGCCTCGTCATAGCGGTCGTTGGAGTAGTCAGCGTGGGTTTGATTGAGCAGCTGCTCCATCTCGTTCAGATCGGACAGAATGACCTCCTGCTCCTCGGCGGCCCGCATCACGGGCAGCAGCGGATAGCGGTCATTGAGCTCGCGGAGAAGCGTCGTCTCTTCTTCCGCCGGCAGATTCAGCGCGATGCCGTCTGCATGATGCCGGCTGAGAGTCTGCATGGCTTCCGCTGCACCGTTGCAGACACGGGGTGCCCGGAAGCCGTAACCTTCCCACCGGTCAATCGTCTGGAAGGCGCTGAGCACCTCCGGCCTGGCCGTGATCAATAACAGCTTGTACATAGGTCCTCCTCGGTATGTGCGCTGCGTCCTGTTCGGACAGCTCCATTATAGCGGAAAACCGGGAAAAATACAAATGTTTTTGAAAAAAACTGCGAAAGCCTTCCGGCAGCGCCCTCAGCGCCCCTCTTCGCGATCCTCCGCGCCATAGCGCTCGGCCTTGCCCGGGCGGAGATAATAGTCCCGCAGGATGGCATTGTTCAGCCGCGTCGGCAGCAGGTCATGCAGCCAGACGGCCAGCTTCTGCTCCAGGCTGGCCACGCGGCGCCGCCCCGGCATCCGACGGCGGGACATCAGCCGCGCCACCGCCTCGCCAAGTCGCTCCGGGTCGCTGCCGTTTGCCTCGTCGTGGCGAATAACCGCCGTGCCGCGCCGGTAGTCCTGCCAGTAGGGCGAGGCCGGCGACATCGCCGCGGCGTGGTGCCGCGTGTGCTGGCTGCCGCTGCGGTGATCCCCCGGCTCCACCAGGCAGACCTGAATGCCGAAGGGCCGCGTCTCCTGCTGCAGGCACTCCGCGTAGCCTTCCACCGCATGCTTTGCCGCGGTGTAGGCGCTCTCAAAGGGGATGCCCAGCAGGCCGTTGATCGAGGAGAACATCACGATCCTTCCGCCGCCGGCAGCCCGCATCAGGGGCAGGACAGCGCGGTTCATCCGCACCATGCCAAGGAAGTCCGTATCCATCACGCGGCGGTACTCCTCCACGGATGTCTCCTCGCAGCTGCCGAGGCAGAGGATGCCCGCGCACTGCACCAGCGCGTCCACCCTCTCGGAAATCCGGAGCGCTGCTTCACAGAAGGCCTGCACGCTGTCGTCGCTCGTCACGTCCAGCGGGAGCAGGTGCCGGCCGTCCTCCGCGATGCCGCCTTCAAAGGAGCGGGCCCCGCTGATCACGGTGTGGCCCGCCCTGCGCAGCGCCCGGGCCGTGTGCAGGCCCAGCCCGCTGGAGCCGCCCGTCAGCCAGACGATCATGCCGTCAGCCCCTTCAGCACCAGCTCCACCACGCGCTGCGTATGGTCTGCGGCCAGGGCGGCGAAGGTGCCGAAATCCATCGGCGACTGCTCGTTTGCGCCGTCGGAGATGGAGCGCAGGATGCCGCAGGGCACGCCGTAGGTATAGCAGGCGTGCGCGATGGCTGCGCCCTCCATCTCCACCGCCTTCGCGCCGAAGAGCCGGTGGATGCGCTCGCGGTCGGCCTCCCGGTCGATGAACTGATCGCCGGTGGCGATGACGCCGCAATGGACGTGAATGCCGGGAATCTGCTCCGCGGCGCGCACCAGCCGCTCCCGCAGCGCCGCGTCGCAGGGGAACTCCACCAGATTGATCTTGCTGACCAGCCCTACGGGATCGCCGAGATGGGAGGTGTCGAAATCGTGCTGCACCGCGCCGGTGGCCACGACCATGTCGCAGATGCCCACATCCCTGTCACCCGCGCCGGCCACGCCGAGATTCAGAATCCACTGCGGGTGATAGCGGAGGATCATGCCACCCGCGCACAGCGCCGCATTGACCTTGCCGGGGCCGCAGATCGCCAACACAGCCTCCTGCCCGTACAGCCGGCCGGTGACATAGCGGTCCATGCCCACAGTGGTCTCCGTCCTGTCCTCCACGTCGGCCATCAGCTTTTCCATCTCCACGGCCATTGCGCCAATCAAACCAATCATGCTGTACCTCCTCCCGTCGATTGCGTGGCTATTATAATGGAATATTCCCGCGGCGTCAAGAATGCCGCTCCCCGGGGCATGCCGGAATTGCCTGTTTCTGACAAATTGTTTTTTCATTGTTTCACCCGTCCGAAGGATTGTATACAATGCGGCGTTTGTGCTATACTCCCCGCAGTGCCCGAATTTGCCGCAGACGCGGAATGAAAGGAGAACCCTTATGAACAGAATGCTTCGGATGCTCACCGTCCTTGTGCTGATTGCCTCTCTTTCGACTTTTGCCTTTCCCGCCTTTGCCGATGATTATCCCTTCGGAAGCGTGACCATGATCATCCCCTACACCGCGGGCGGCACCACCGATCTCGTGGGCCGGCAGTTCGCCAAGGCCCTCGGCAAGGTGCTGAACACCACCTTCGTGGCAGAGAATCAGGGAGGCGCCTCCGGCTCCATCGGCTGCCAGGCCGCTCTGGACGCGGAGAAAGACGGTTCCGTGGTGCTCTTCACTGCGGAGAGCCTCGGCACGCAGCGCGTAATGGACATCAGCACGATGAGTTACGCCGACTTTGACCCGATCCTCGTTGTCGCCAACGACCCGAAGGTGATCGTTGTTTCGGGCAAATCCCCGTTCAACACGATCGACGAGCTGCTGGCGGAGATCGCCGCGAAGCCGAACAAGGTGCAGATGTCCTACACCGGCCCCGGCGGCTCCGGCCATGTGCAGGCGCTGATCCTGAATCAGTTCGGCTATTATCCTGCGCTGACGGCCTACAGCGGCGGCAATGACTGCTACATCGCCGTGATGGGCGATCAGGTGGTCTTCACGAATTCCAATTACTCCACCGTCGCATCCCTCATTGAGAGCGGCGACCTCAAGCTGCTGGCGGTCTGCGCCACCGAGCGGCTGGAGAAATACCCCGACGTGCCCGCCCTCTCCGAAAAGCTGGAAAACAGCGAGGCCTATCTCTCCATCCCCTATACGCCCCTGAGCCTGCTGGTGGCTCGCGATGTGCCCGAGGAGATCAAGGAGCAGCTGCGCGCCGCGGCGCAGGAAGCCGTGAAGGATCCGGAATTCGTCGGCTGGATGGAGAAGAATTCCATCGAGAAGCTGTATGAAAAGTACACGACCGTGGAGGAAATGAACGCTTTCTACAGCGAATGGGAGTCCGTCGTCTCCTGGCTGATCTATGACGCCGGCGCGGCGGTCTACAGTCCGGCGGACTTCGGCATCGAGCGTGCCGCGGAATGAGACTATCCTGAACCGGGAGGGAGGACAGCCTCCCTCCTTTTTGTGAATCAGGAGACGAAGAGGTGAATGGGATGAAGAAATGGCTGAAGAAACCAGCCCTCTGGGATGGCCTGGCGGTCACGGCGCTCAGCCTCGGCTTCCTCATCTACAGCATCGTGCAGTTCCAGGCCATGCAGCACAAGGTGCAGTGGATCATGTCGCCGTACCTTTTCCCGATGATGATCGGCGTCTTCGCAGTGGCGCTGGGCGCATCGATGATCCGGGAGGGACTGAAGGCACAGCCCGCCGCCCCGAAGGCGGACGCCGCGGAGACAGGCGAGCAGCCTGATGCGGCAGCCGAGCCTGCCCCGCACCGCAGCGCGCTGCGCATGACGCTGGACGCGCTCACCGTCGTGGCGCTGACGGTGCTGTACGATCTGGCGCTGGGCTGGATCGGCTTTCTGCCGGCCACAGCCGTCTACCTCGCCCTGATGATGCTCTTCCTCGGGGAGCGCAGATGGTACGTCATGCTGATCGCCGCGGCAGCCACCCCCTTTGCGCTGTATGCCATCTTCAAGCTCGGACTGAACGTCCGGCTGCCGTGAAGGAGGTGCGCCGGATGGATATGCTGCAGGGCGTTTTCTCCCTTTTTGCGGATCCCCGTTTCATCCTGTATGTGCTGATCGGCTCCGTCGCGGGCCTGTTTGTCGGCGCGATCCCCGGCCTGTCCGTGTCCATGGCGACCGCGCTGCTGGTGTCCATCACGTACACCTGGCAGACCTCCGACGCGCTGGCCACCGTGATGGGCGTCTATGTTGTGGGCGTGTTCTCCGGCGCGCTCTCCGCGATCCTGATCAACATTCCCGGCGCCCCCTCCTCCGTGGTGACCACGCTGGACGGCTATCCGATGGCCAAGCGCGGCGAGGCCTGGAAGGCGCTGAAATACGCGACGATCTATTCCTTCGTCGGCAGCGTGTTCGGCCTCGTCGTGATGGCGCTGCTGGCCCGGCCCATCACCGACATCGCGCTGCAGTTCCAGCCGATGGATTACTTCCTGCTGGCCTTCTTCGGCCTGGCGACGGTGGGCGGGCTGACCACAAAGAGCTTCACGAAGGGCCTCTTCAGCGCGCTGATCGGCATTGTGCTCTCCCTGGTCGGCATGGACAGCGTGATGGGCACGCCGCGCCTGACCCTGGGTCTGCAGAACCTGAAGGCCGGCATCCCGACGGTGCCCGCGCTGGTGGGTCTCTTTGGCTTTGCCGAGGTGCTGAGCGTGGTCTACGACGGCATCCGGGACGGCAAGGTCAGCTCCCTGGGCCAGCAGAATGTGCCGACACGCACAATCCTGAGGGAACTCCCCCGCTCCCTGTACTACAGCGTGATCGGCACCCTTGTCGGCGCCCTGCCCGGAGCCGGCGGGCCGGTGGCCTCCTTCCTGGCCTACGGACAGGCGAAGAAGCTCGTCCGCAAGCCCAGCCGCCCCTTCGGCGAGGGCGCCTATGAGGGGCTGGTGGCCTCCGAGAGCGCGAACAACGCCTGCATCGGCGGCGCGCTGATCCCCATGCTGACCCTGGCCATTCCGGGCGACGCGGTGACGGCCATCATTCTCTCCGTGTTCACGATCCACGGCCTGAAGCCCGGCCCGACCTTCCTGCGGACCGGCGCGGCCCACTTCTATGAGATCCTCGCCGGCGGCCTGATCGGCTGCGTATTCCTGCTGCTGCTGGGTCTGCTGGTCGCCCCGCGCATCAGCCGGATCATCAACGTGCCCAAACGGATTCTGATGCCCATCGTCGCGGTGCTGTGCGTCATCGGCGCCTATGCCTGCAACAAGCGGATGTTCGACGTGGGCCTGATGATCTTCTTCGGCGTGCTGGGCTTCGTACTCCGCCGCCGGGGCTTCTCCAGCGCGCCGGTGACCCTGGGCCTGGTGCTCGGCGGCATGATGGATTCCAACTTCCGCCGGGCCATGTCCCTGGCCTCCACCTCCGCCAATCCGCTGGCCACGGCCTTCTGGCGGCCGATCACGATGGTGCTGCTGGTGCTGACCATCCTGACCCTCGTCACGAACACCCCCGCCTGGAAGAAATGGCGGGCCCGCCGCCGCGCAAAGGCCGCATCCTGACGCAATTCCGCCCGCAAGCCGCAACGGCCTGCGGGTTTTCCTTTGTTCGTCCTTTTTCCATGAAAATACTATCATGCGCACGTTATTTAATTAATTTTTGGTATTCGCTGGACAAATGCCAACTTAAATAGTACAATAACTGTGAAGCGCACGCCGGGCCGGCAGGCAGAGCAGCAGCGGCAGGAAGCATTCCATGAAAGTGGTTTCTGTCATTCCCCCCGCGCAGTCCTTCCGGATCCGGCAGCCGCAACAGTTTCAAATCTCCGCGGTCGGAGAATAAAAAAGGAGGAACCTGTCATGAGAAAGCTCGTCTCTGTCCTGCTGGTTCTCGCCCTGCTGCTGACCACCATCGGTGCGTCCGCGAGCGGCAGTCTGCTGGATCTCCTGAGCCAGGGCGCTGAGGAAGTCCAGGAGAACCTCGAAGAAGTGGTCGAAGAAGCGCAGGAAACGGTCGAATCCGTGACCGAGGAAGTCACTGAGGCCGTTGAAACCCTGACCGAAGAGGCTCAGGAAGCTGCTGAGGCCCTGACCGAAGAAGTGCAGGAAGCCGCCGAGACCCTGACGGAAGAAGCGCAGGAAGCCGTCGAGACCCTGGCGGAGGAAGTGGCTGAGGAAGTTCAGGAAGCCGTCGGCGCCGATGAAGGCAAGCGCGGCTATCTGATGTTCGCCAACAGCGACTGGTCCGCGCAGTACTGGGGCGAGGACGACTCCGCGATCGCGAAGAACGCCTCGGTCACCGGCGCCGGCGAGTACACCGTCGGCCTGGACTTCACCGGCACCGAGGCCGGCGCGTCCGCGGGTCTGGCGTTCATGGCTGTCGGCATCACCGACGGCGAGACCGCCTTCCCGAACTACACCATCGAGGTGAAGGCCATCCGCGTCAACGGCGAGGAGATCGAGTTCGCGAAGGGCTACACCTCCTCCGACGACGGCATCACCACCCGCATGAACCTCTACAACGAGTGGGTTGCCGAGCTGCCGGCGGATGCGCGTTCCTTTGACGGCTCCACCGAGGGCGCCGCTCCCATCGTGGTGAGCGCGGACGCCTTTGCCGATGTGAAGACCGTGGAAGTGGACTTTGTCTACCATCAGTTCATGCAGGACACGGCTTACGTCATGTTCGCCGATTCCGGCTGGACCTATCAGTATTGGGGCGGCGATGCCGAGAACGGCGTCGTGGCCAATAACGCTGTGATCGACGGCTTTGGCGACTACACCGTCGGCCTGGACTTCACCGGCACCGAAGCCGGCGCGGCCTCCGGCGTTGCCTTCGCCGCGGTCGGCATCGTGAACGGCGAAAAGACCTATCCCGGCGCCTTCATCAAGATCAACGCGATCCGTGTCAACGGTGAGGCGATCGAGTTCGGCAAGGGCTACACCTCCTCCGACGACGGCGTCACCACCCGCATGAACGTCTACAACGAGTGGGTCAGCGAGCTGCCGGTTGACGCGCACAGCTTTGACGGCGACATCACCGACGCGGCCGCGATCATCGTGGATCCCGCTGCCTTCGCCGAGACCAAGACGGTCGAGATCGACTTCAGCCTGGTGCCCGTGACCGACACCGCCTACGTCATGTTCGCGGATGCGGGCTGGACCTATCAGTACTGGGGCGGCGACGCTGAGAACGGCGTCGTGGCGAACAACGTGACCGTGGACGGCCCCGGCGCCTACACCGTGAGCCTGGACTTCACCGGCACCGAAGCCGGCGCGGCCTCCGGCACCGCTTTCGCCGCGCTGGGCATTGTCACCGGCGAGAAGACCTTCCCCGGCTACTTCATCCAGATCACCGACATCAAGGTCAACGGCGAGTCTATCGCGTTTGAGAAGGGCTACACCTCCTCCGACGACGGCGTGACCACCCGCATGAACATCTACAACGAGTGGGTCAGCGAAGTGCCTGCCGATGCCCGTTCCTTCGACGGCGAGACCGCGGACGCGGACGCCATCATCGTGGACAAGGCCGCCTTTGAGAATGTCAAGACCATCGAAGTCTCCTTCAACTACATCTATGGCAAGGCCCCCGAGGCTGCCGAGGAAGGCCTGAGCGAGGACGAGGCCAAGGAGCTGCTGGCCGGCGAGTACAATGCCTACATCGGCGTGCAGTCCTCCTCCTACATCTTCCGCAATGCCTGGGACGAGGCCAACTACGGCCGCGACAGCGAGACCAACCCCGGCTTCTTTGACCGGCTGACCGGCTGGGATGCCGACGGCAACGCGGTGGATTACGGCGGCGTCTTCGAGGATGCGGTGATCGGCTCCGACGGCGAGTACAGCGTGTCCCTGACCACCGGCGAGATGGGCTTTGGCAGCGACGAGACCTTCAACCTGCTGTTCGTCTCCACCACCATCCCCTCCTCCCTGGTGAAGAGCGGCTACCTGGAGATCTCCGACGTGAAGATCAAGATCGGCAGCGCTTCCACCAAGGAATTCACCGAGGTGGACACCTCCGGCACCTATGTGCAGCTGAAGGTGCTCGACTCCTACAACCACAGCGAAGAAGCCTTCGGCTACAAGGTGCCCGGTGCGAACGAAACCATCACCATCACCTTCACTGTGAAGGGCCTCACCGACTGAGACCTGCGATAACCCAGGCGGAGCGGAGTGCGGCGCATCCGTGCTCTGCTCCGCTATTTCGGATTTTCACTGACAATGGAGGTGGGTGGTCTAATGCAGGCAGTCACGACGACGAAGGCTGCGGCGCCCAAACCGCGTTACGGGGAGCTGATCCCGTACTGGTTCCACCGCGTCATCATCCTGCTGGCCGGCATGATGGTCTTCTTTTCCCCGGTGAACCCGGGCCGCATCCTCAAGCAGATCAACGAGAACGCCTCCCTGTTCACCACGGCATTCTCCTATGACAACATCACCACACAGCTGAAAACCGCCATTTCGCGCGGCGCGATCACCGAGGATAACATCCGCGCGCTGATGCTGGGCTGCATCATCCTGCTGGCCGGCATCCTGCTGTGCGCTGTGGGCGGCTGCATGAGCGCCGGCAACGTCCGCATGAAGAAGGCAGGCATGTGGTTCCCGCTGGCCGGGAGCCTGGCCATGCTGGGCGGCCTGTACAAGATCTGGACCGATTACCAGGGCATCTATACCTTTGTCACCGAAAACAACAAGACCAGCCGCGCCACCCCCATCACGCCTGATGGCAGCATACCGGGCAATATCCTGGTGTTCGCGGTCACGGCCGGTCTGATCCTCGTCTCCACCCTGCTGGTGATGATCATCGTCCTCCCCAAGGAGCAGGAAGAGAAGATGGAGATGGAGGAGAAGTACAAGCTCTTCCTCATGATGCTGCCGGTGCTGCTGCTCACCTTCGTGTTCGCCTATCTGCCCATCTACGGCTGGCGCTTCGCCTTCTTTGACTACAGGATCGGCGACACGCTCAGCAGCGAGAACTTCGTGGGCTTTGAATGGTTCCGCACGCTGGTCTCCAACGAGGCGACCCGCAGCGACCTGGCGCGGGTGCTGTCCAACACGCTGATCATGAGCGGCCTGGGCATCATCACCTCCTGGCTGCCGATCGCCTTCGCCGTGCTGCTGGCGGAAATCCCCTCCAGCAAGTTCCAGCGCTTCGTGCAGACCTTCACGACGATCCCGAACTTCATCTCCTGGGTGCTGGTGTACGCCATCGCCTACGCGATCTTCTCCACGGATGGCTTCATCAACAGCTTCCTGACGAACGTGCTGAACCGGCCCACCTCGACCGACTACCTGGCCAACGCGGACCTCATCAAGCTGAAGATGCTGCTGTGGGGCACCTGGAAGGGCGTCGGCTGGAGCGCGATCATCTACATCGCAGGCATCGCGGGCATCGACCAGCAGCTCTACGAGGCGGCCTCCGTGGACGGCGCCAACCGCTACCAGCGCATGTGGCACATCACCATCCCCGGCCTGCTGCCCACCTACATGGTCATGCTGCTGATGTCCATCGCGGGCATCCTGTCCAACGGCATGGAGCAGTATCTGGTCTTCTCCAACGCGATCAACAAGAGCGCGATTGAGGTGCTGGATCTGTACGTGTACAACATCGGTATCGGTTCCGGCCAGATCCCGATGTCCACCGTGGTCGGCATCACCAAGTCCCTGGTCGGCGTGATTCTGCTCTTCGGTGCGAACGGCATCTCCAAGATGCTGCGCGGCGAGAGCATCATTTGAGGAGGTGTGCGCCATGACAGCCAAAGCCAATGACATGCACACCACGCGGATCAAGAAGTCAGCCGGCGATTACGTGTTCGAGATCGCGCTGATCCTTCTGTTCTCCCTCTTCACGCTGCTGTGCATCTTCCCGTTCTACTATCTGTTCATCAACACCATTTCAGACAATGACGCGGTGACCTCCGGTCTGGTCAACTTCTACCCGATCGGCATTCACTTCAACAACTACGCGAACCTGCTCAACGCCTCCGACCTGGGCAACGCGGTGCTGGTCACCGTGGCGCGCACGGTGATTGGCACGGCGCTGATGGTGCTCACCTCTGCCTGGGCCGGCTATCTGGTCACCAAGCAGAAGATGTGGAAGCGCTCGCTGTGGTACCGCGCGCTGGTCGTCACGATGTACTTCAACGCCGGCCTGGTGCCGTGGTACATGAACATGCTGATGCTGGGCCTGACGGACAACTTCCTCGCCTACATCATCCCCGGCATGGTCGCGCCCTACAACATCATCCTGGTAAAGACCTACATCGAGTCGATCCCTGCCTCCCTGGAGGAGAGCGCCACCATCGACGGCGCGACCACGACCAAGGTGTTCCTGCGGATCATCCTGCCGCTGTCCGTGCCGATTCTGGCCACCATCGCCATCTTCGGCGCGGTCGGCAACTGGAATTCCTTCCAGGATTCGCTGCTGCTGATGAGCAACAGCCCGAACCTCTACACGCTGCAGCACCGCCTGTACATCTACCTGAACACCACCTCCAACCTGGGCGCGGTGATGAACGCGGGCGCCGGCGGCGTGAACACCGCGGCAGCGCAGAGCCTGCTGAACACGAAGGTCATCAAGTACACGGTCTCCATGGTCACCATCATCCCGATCCTGCTGGTCTATCCCTTCATGCAGCGCTTCTTCGTCAAGGGCATCATGCTCGGCGCTGTCAAGGGCTGATCAGGCGAACCGCAAAGAAAGGAGCATTACCATGAGGAAGCTTACCGCCCTTCTGCTCGCCCTCATCATGCTCGCGGCCGTCGCGCCGCTGAGCGCCGTCGCCGAATCCGTCGTTGACCGCGACGGCCCCACCATCACCCTGAACGTGTACAGCCAGCTGGCCAACTTCTCCGGCATCCAGCAGGGCTGGGGCGCCGTGATGCTGAAGGACAAGTTCAACATCGAGCTGAACATCATCCCCGACCAGGACGGCACCTATGAGACCCGCATGGCCTCCGGCAACCTGGGCGACATCGTCGTCTGGGGCGCCAACGGCGCGGACTACAAGAACGCCGTCGCGAAGGACATGCTCCTGGACTGGGAAGAGGACGATCTGGGCGCGACCTATGCCCCCTACATCTGGGAGAACTATCAGGGCGCGCTGAACGCCAACCGCGAGGTCAGCGGCGATGACAAGATCCACGGCTTCGGCCATGCGGTCGCCTTCAAGCAGGGCAGCCATGCCGCCTTCTTCTACACCTGGGACATCCGCTGGGATCTGTATGCCAAGCTGGGCTATCCCGAGGTGAAGAACTTCGACGATCTGTTCAACGTGCTGGTGGCCATGAAGGAGCTGGAGCCCACCGACGAGAAGGGCAACCCCACCTACGCCACCTCCATCTGGCCCGACTGGGACGGCAACATGGTCATGTACGTCAAGTCCCTGGGCACCGCGTACTACGGCTATGACGAGCTGGGCTTCGGCTACTACAACCCCAACAACGGCGAGTTCATCTCCTGCCTGGAGGAGGACGGCCCGTATCTGGAATGCCTGAAGTTCTTCAACCGCCTGTATCAGGCCGGCCTGCTGGACCCGAACTCCATGACCCAGACCTATGACGTCATGGGCGAGAAGGTCAAGAACGGCGGCACCTTCTGGGGCATCTTCAACTACTCCACCTCCTCCATCTTCAACACCGCGGCTCACCTGGAAGCCGGCAAGATGATGTACTCCCTGGTGCCCACTGAGGCGGCCCCCATCGTGTACGGCCTGGGCACCAACGGCGGCAACCGCATCTGGTCCATCGGCAACTACACCGAGTATCCCGAACTGTGCCTGGAGGTGCTGGACTGGCTGGCCACCCCCGAAGGCAGCATGACCATGTGGTACGGCCCCAAGGGCGTCACCTGGGACTACGACGAGAACGGCCTGGCCTACTTCACCGAGCTGGGCAAGCTGACCAATTCCGACTCCACCCACTCCATGGACGGCGTGGAATGGACCAGCCCCTGGACCGGCAAGACCTACACCTTCAGCGGCACCTACAACGACGGCAGCATCCAGATCAACAACACCACCCTGGCGCAGGACATGGAGAATCCCGACGGCGCCCACGGCGAGACCTTCAACAAGATCTCCTGGGAGTCCACCGTCACCGCCTCCTCCTATGACATCGAGCAGGATTGGCGCAACTGGTCCGGCTTTGCTTCCGCGGATCAGTACATGAACGCCGGCAACTACACCGTGATGCCGGAGATCAACTACTCCGAGTCCTCCCGCAGCAACCAGCTCGACCTGACCTGGAAGCAGATCGCGGACACCATCGTGACCCTGTCCTGGCAGGCCATCTATGCCAAGAGCGACGCGGAGTTCAACAGCCTCATCAACCAGATGCGGGCCCGCGTGAACATGCTGGGCTGGAACTCCTGCGTGGAATGGTGCAACCAGGAAGCGGCCGCCAAGTGGCAGCTGACCCAGGACGCCCAGACCTTCAGCGGCATCGTAAAGAACAAGTAATCCTGTCCATCCCCGGGCACGTCCGTCACAGGGCGTGCCCTTTTCTTTTGTGTTTCCACATAAAAAAGAAGGAGGCTTCCCTCCCCCTTCGGATACGTTCATCAGGTCTGCCGTTCCTGCTCGTGACGGTTGATCTGCACATTCAGCATGTTGATGTCACCGCAGCCCATGGTCAGCGCCAGATCGCCCGGGCGGACGTGCTCGCGGAGCCAGTTCTCCGTGTCGTCAAAGGACGGCGTCCAGACCGCATCGATGCCGTGGCGGCGCATGCCCTCCACCAGCATGCCGGAGTTGATGTCGCCGGGATCCGCCTCGCGGGCGGCGCAGATGTCGGTCACCAGCGTGATGTCCGCCGCCTCCGTGCAGGTCAGATAATCGTCGAACAGCGTCTTCACGCGGCTGAAGGTGTGCGGCTGCATCACCGCGATCAGGCGGCCCCTGCAGTGCTTCCGCGCGATGGACAGCGCATTGCGCATCTCCACCGGATTGTGGCCGTAATCGGTGTACATCTCGCAGCCGTTCAGCGTGCCGGTCTTCTCAAAGCGCCGGTGCGCGCCGGTGAAATGGGCCAGCACCCGGGCGGATTCCTCCGGCGCGACGCCCGCAGCCGCTGCCGCTGCAATTGCCCCGAGAGCGTCCATCGCGTTGAACTGCCCCGGCACGGCCAGCTGCACATGGGCGACAGTCTCGCCGCCGTGGACGATGTCATAGGCGCAGCAGCCCTCGCCGTCCTCGGTCAGGTTCGCCGGATGCCAGTCGTTCTCCTCGCCCATGCCATAGGTTTCCACGGGGCAGCGGAGTCCTTCAAGCACCGCCTTCACCCGCGGATCGTCGCCATTGCCGATGGCCGCGCCGTCCTCCGGCACCATGGACATGAACTGCGCAAAGGTTGCCTGGATCTCATCGATATCGCGATAGCAGTCGAGGTGCTCCGCGTCGATGTTGGTGGTAACGGTGATCTTCGGATGAATCTGCAGGAAGCTGCGGTTGTACTCGCAGGCCTCCGCGACAAAGGCGCTGCCCTGGCCCACGCGGGTGGAGCCGCCGATCGCGTCCAGGCTGCCGCCGATATGCACGCTGGGATCACAGCCGTTTTCCACCAGAATCTGCGCGAGCATGGAGGTGGTCGTCGTCTTGCCGTGGGCGCCGCAGACCGCGATGGGCAGGGCGCTGAAGGACATCAGCTGGCCCAGCAGATAAGCCCGCTCCATCTGGGGGATGCCCAGCCGCTTCGCCTCGCTGCGCTCCGGATTGTCCTCATGCACGGCAGCGGAGTACACGACCAGATCAGCGCCGTGCACATTCTCCGCCCGGTGGCCGATCATGACTTCGGCCCCGGAGGCGCGGACGCTGTCCATCAGATAGCCGTCCGTTCTGTCCGAGCCGGACACCCTGTAACCCTTCTCGATCAGCATCCGGGCCAGGCCGGACATGCTGGATCCGCCGATGCCGATCAGGTGAATGCGGCCGCCGGGATAATCCCAGATGTGCGGAATTGTCATTGTTCTCCCACGGACTCCTCTCTGCAGCGGCCGGCGCGGATGCCTGCCCGCTTCCGTCCCTCTTCATGCGGATGGCTGCATGGGCATTATACAACGGCGGCCCGTTTTCTTCAAGGGGTGAAAATGTTCAGCAAAAGAACAC
>CAMNHF010000052.1 GCA_946538975.1 uncultured Clostridia bacterium
CATGCCCACCGAGATGGACGACGTCCGCCGCCGCATCATGCAGCTGGAGATCGAGGAAGCGGCGCTGAAGAAGGACGAGGACGAGCTGTCCCAGGCGCACCTGGCGGAGGTGCAGAAGAACCTGGCCGAGGAGCGCGACCGCTTCAACGCGATGCAGGCCCGCTGGGAGCAGGAGAAGCAGGCCATCGAGCGCGTGAACGCCCTGCGCGGCGAAATCGAGCGGGTGAACGGCGAGATCGAGCAGGCGGAGCGCAGCTACGATCTGAACCGGGCGGCGGAGCTGAAATACGGCGAGCTGCCGAAGCTGAAGGCACAGCTGAGCGAGACCGAGGCCGAGGCCGAGAAGCGCCGCGGCGAGGAGAGCCTGCTGCACGACCGGGTGACCGAGGAGGAAATCGCCCGCATCATCGGCCGGTGGACGGGCATCCCGGTGGCGCGGCTGATGGAGGGCGAGCGCGAGAAGCTGCTGCGCCTGGAGGACACCCTGCACGAGCGGGTGATCGGCCAGGATGAGGCCGTGCGCAAGGTGGCCGAGGCGATCCTGCGCTCCCGGGCGGGCATTCAGGACCCGAACCGGCCGCTGGGCAGCTTCCTGTTCCTGGGCCCCACCGGCGTGGGCAAGACGGAGCTGGCCAAGGCGCTGTCGCAGGCCCTGTTCGACGACGAGCGCAGCATGATCCGGCTGGACATGAGCGAGTACATGGAGAAGTTCTCCGTCAGCCGGCTGATCGGCGCGCCTCCCGGATACGTCGGCTATGACGAGGGCGGCCAGCTGACCGAGGCCGTGCGGCGCCATCCCTACAGCGTGGTGCTGTTCGACGAGGTGGAGAAGGCCCACCCGGATGTGTTCAACGTGCTGCTGCAGGTGCTGGACGACGGCCGGATCACCGACAGCCAGGGCCGCACGGTGGACTTCAAGAACACGATCCTGATCATGACCAGCAACCTGGGCAGCGAGTACATCCTGGACGGCATCGCGGACGGCGAGATCACGCCGGAGGCCCGGGCCCAGGTCGACCGCCTGCTGAAGACGCACTTCCGCCCCGAATTCCTGAACCGGATCGACGACGTGGTCTATTACAAGCCGCTGAACCGGGAGCAGATCACGCAGATTGTGGGCCTGATGCTGAAGGGCCTGAACAAGCGCCTGGCGGAGCGCGGCCTGAGCGTGCGCCTGACGGATACGGCGATGGAGACGGTCATCGACCAGGGCTTCGACCCGGTCTATGGCGCGCGGCCGCTGAAGCGCTACCTGCAGTCCCATGTGGAGACCCTGGTGGCCCGGCGGATCATCCGCGGCGACCTCCAGCCGGGCACCGAACTGACCATCGACGCGCAGAATGGCGAGCTCGTTATCGTCTGAGACTGACAGCAAGGCAGCCAAGAGCCTCTCTGGGGAGAGCGGGAAACCGCCCTCCCTTTTTTCGCGCATCCGGCGGGTTGACAGGCCGCCGTGCCTGGGCTATCATGCTGATGCGGAAATGAGACGAAAAGCAGCGAAAGGGGGCAGGCCGATGCGGATCAGCGATCTGCTGTACGAGGAGGTGTATGTCCTGCCGGATGGCACGCTGGCCTCGGAGAGCAGCTATGTCATCGCCGGCTGGCCGCGGCCGGAGCAGGGCACGCCGATTACGGTGCTGAAGGTGCCGCGGCTGATCCGCGTTTTCACCGTGCCGCCGGAGGTGCGGACCATCGCGCCCTACGCCATCAATGCCTGGGCAGAGGTGCGCAGCGTCGTCTTCCCGGAGGGGCTGGAGCGCATCTGCAACCGGGCCTTCGTCCGCTGCCCGCGGCTGCAGGAGCTGCGCATCCCCGCCGGCGTGCACAGCCTGGAGGAGGAGATGCTGCTCGGCTGCAACGCCCTGCGGCGGGTGTGGCTGGAGGGCGTGGACGCCGCGCGGTGCCTCGCCAGGTTCCCGTTCAAGGACAACGATTTTGACCGCGTGGTGACCCCGTCCCTGGCGGAGCAGGAGCTGCCGCCGGTGCGTGAGCTGGTGCTGCCGGAGGGCCTGGAGGAGATCCCGGAGCGGTGCTTCATGGGCTCCCGGATGGAGGAGGCGGTTCTGCCGGAGAGCGTGCGAGTCATCGGCAGCAGGGCCTTCAGCAGCTGCCGCCATCTGCGGAAGATCCGCCTGCCTGCCGGGCTGGAGAAGATCGAGCAATGGGCCTTCCACAACACAGACGCCCTGCACAGGGTGACGCTGCCGGAGGGGCTGCGCGTCATCGGCCGGTCGGCTTTCAACTGCTCGGGGCTGGTGGAGGCGGAGCTCCCGGACAGCGTGACCGAGCTGGGCGAGGTGGCCTTCAGCAGCTGCTGGTCCCTGCGGCGGGTGAAGCTGCCGGCGGGGCTTCCGGAAATCCGGCAATTCACCTTCCGCGAGAACACCGCGCTGGAAGAGATCATCTGGCCGGCCGCCCTCCGGACGATCCGGGCCAGCGCCTTCGCCCACTGCGGTCTGGCGGAGCTGGCGCTGCCGGAGGGCGTCACGGAGGTGCAGCGGCTGGCCTTCAACGCGTGCGCGGAGCTGCGGGAGATCCGCTGGCCCGCGTCGCTGCGCAAGCTGGATCCGCTGGTGCTGAAGGGCTCGGGCGCGGTGGCGCGGATGCACCATGCGGGCACGCTGCCGCTGCGGCCGGACCTGCTGCTGCCCGAGGGCGTGGAGATCACCTGGGCGCGCGGCCTGAGCGGGCTGCCGCCGCTGCATGTGCTCCGGGACTTTGTGCGGCGGTGGGCGGCGCTGACCGAGGATGTCCGCGCGAGCCTGAAACGCTGCCTGCGCCTGCACGCGAAGAGCATCTGCCGCATGGGCTGGCACATCAAAGCGCCGGAGCTGTTCGGCCTCATGCTGCGGGAGCGGCTGATTCCCGCGCACAAATTCGACGAATGCTTCCCGCTGGTGCAGGCGGCGGGGAACACGGAGCAGACCGCCGCCCTGCTGGCGATGGCGGAGGAGCCCCATTACCGCGAGACCCTGCGCCGCCTGCGCGCGCGGCGGGCGCGGCAGGAGCTGACCCTGGAGGATCCTGCGCTGCGGGTGACCGTGGAGCAGCTGCGGAAGAAGCGCTTTACCGGCCTGCATGTGGCGGGACACGGGCCGCTTCGCAGCCTGCTCTGCCGGACGGACGCGCGCCGCTTCTTCCTCGGACTGGGGATGCGCCTGACCAGCGCGGCGGATACGGAGCTGGATGTGCTGATCTGCGCAAACCCGGCGGCCAATACAGAAAAACTCCGCCGGGCAGCGCGGCGGGGCGTGCTGCTGCTGGCGGAGCAGGAGGCAGAGGCGCTCTTTGGCCATACCATGTACCAGCCCGTGGCGGAAGGCTGCACGGCGTTCGGCGACGCGCGCCATTCGGCCGCCGCGGATCATTTCATCCTCTGGGCCGAGCTGCCCGCGGGCCTTACATCGCTTCGGCTGCCGGGGCTGCCGTTATGGTGTGAGATGCTGCGCGGCCTGGGCAGCCGGGCGGAGATCGAACAGATGGAGCGGGGCGAGCTGCCCGCCGGCCTCATCGTGCCGGACGGCTGCACGGTGATCGACGAAAACCTGCCCGGCATGCCGCAGGTGGCCCGGCTGAGCCTGCCGGACGGCATGCGGGAGATTCAGCTGAAATGCGTCCCCGGCGTACGGGAGATCGAGCTGCGCGGCGGCTGGCCGGAGCAGCTGGGCCGGGAGCTGGCAAAGCGTCAGTTCGACGGCGCGCTGATCGCCGCGGATCCGCAGATCATCCCCGAGGAATTCCGCCCGCTGTGGCGCAGCCCGGCTGAGCCTGCGTGAAGGTATAGATCGCGATGCCGGCGGCGATGGAGAGGTTCAGCGAGTCGACGCGGTCGTTGGAGGGGATGCGCACCGGCGTGCCGCAGCGGCGGAAGGAGGCGGGCAGGCCCGTGCCCTCGTTGCCGAAGATCAGCGTCCAGCGCGGGGGCGGGGCTTCCCGCAGCACATCGGGCAGGGAGCGCGAGCCGTCCAGCATGAAGGGGAACATCGCGCGGTCCGGGTGGCCGTCAAGATACTGGTCAAAGCTGTCATAGACCCGCACGCGCAGGGAAAACAGCGCCCCCATGCTGGCCCGCACGGTCTTCGGGTCGAACACGTCCACGCAGGGCCGGATGAACACCGCGTCCTCCACGCCGAAGCCGAGGGCGGTGCGCAGGATGGTGCCCACATTGCCGCTGTCGGCGGGGTTCACCAGCACCACGTGGGGCTTTTCGGGTGCGAGCTCGTCGGAAAACTTGCGGAAGACCGCGGCGGCAAAGCAGTTCTCCTTGCCGGAGATGCGGCTGAGGGCGCGGTCGGCGGTCTCCACGCGGATCTGGCGCTCCGCGGCGAGGCGGCGCAGGGTTTCCGCGCCCTCCCGTCCCTCAGCGGAGGAGTGCAGCAGCACGCGGGTGACCAGCTCCGGCCGGTGGCGGAGGCATTCGATGGACGGGAACACGCCCGGCGCGTAGGCGTAGTCAAGGCCGGCGGAATAGGCGGACAGTGAGGGCATTTTTCTCCTCCCCAGGTCAGAAGTTGCGGCTCATGTCGTACTTTTCGTAGAATTCGCGGCGGAAATCGAGGAAGCGGTCCTCGGCGATGGCCTGGCGAATCTGCTCCATCAGACGGATCAGGAAGCGCAGGTTGTGGATGGAGGCCAGCCGGCCCGCAGTGATCTCGCCCGCCTTGAACAGGTGGCGCACATAGGCCCGCGTGAAGTGGGTGCAGGCGTAGCAGTCGCACTCCGGGTCGATGGGCGTGAAGTCCCGGGCATACTGGGCGTTGCGGATGACCAGCCGGCCGGAGGAGGTCAGGCAGGTGCCGTTGCGGGCGATGCGCGTGGCCAGCACGCAGTCGAACATGTCGACGCCGCGGTACACGCCCTCCAGCAGGCAGTCCGGGGTGCCCACGCCCATCAGATAGCGGGGCTTCTCCGCGGGCATGAAGGGCATGATTTCCTCCAGCATCTCGTACATGATGGGCTTGGGCTCGCCCACCGAGAGGCCGCCGATGCCGTAGCCGATGAAGTCCATGTCCCGGAGGGCCTTGGCGCTCTCCACGCGCAGATCCTTGAAGAAGGCGCCCTGCACGATGCCGAACAGCGCCTGATCCTCGCGGCTGTGATGGGCCTTGCAGCGCTCCGCCCAGCGGTGGGTGCGCTCCATGGCGTCCTTCGCGGTCTTGTAGTCGCAGGGATAGGCGGTGCACACGTCGAAGGCCATCGCGATGTCGCTGCCCAGGGCCTGCTGGATGTCCATGCTGGTCTCCGGGCCGATGAAGTGCCGCGAGCCGTCGATGTGGCTCTGGAAGTCGACGCCCTCCTCGCGGATCTTGCGGATGCCGGCCAGGGAGAACACCTGGAAGCCGCCGCTGTCGGTCAGGATGGGGTGATGCCAGTCCATGAAGCGGTGCAGCCCGCCGGCCTCCCGGATCAGATCCTCACCGGGGCGCAGGTGCAGATGGTAGGTGTTGGACAGCAGAATCGGCGTGCCGATCTCCTCCATCTCGCGGGAGGTCATCGCCTTCACGGCGGCGGCGGTGCCCACGGGCATGTAGATCGGCGTCTGGATGTCCCCGTGCGGCGTGTGCAGCACGCCCAGCCGCGCGCCGGACTGCCGGCACACGTGGGTCACTTCATACGAAAACGGTTTTGTCATGATGCGCTCCTGAAAACAGTATTGATTGCATGCCGCGCTCAGAACGGCGCAGCGCCGGCAAAGGTCTCCCAGATCCCGCCCGCGGGCAGCCGCTCGAAGGTCAGGGGCTCTTTTTTCGTCGGGTGTTCGAAGGAGAGCCGCCAGCCCCACAGGGCGATCTGCTGGCCGGGGCGGCCGTTGCCGTAGCGGGCGTCGCCCCAGAGCGGCCATCCCGCATGGCTCAGCTGCACGCGGATCTGGTGGCTGCGGCCGGTCTCCAGCCGGATGCGGCACAGGGACAGCCCCTCCCGCCGCCGGAGGCATTCGCCGTGCAGCACGGCCCGCTGGGCGCCGGGCGTATTCTCCGGCACAACGGAAACCTGGTTGCGGTCCCGGTCCTTCAGCAGCCAGTCCGTGCAGGTGAAGCGGTCCGGGGCTTCCCCCTCGCAGACGCACAGGTATTCCCGCCCGGCGGCGTGGGTCTGCAGCTGGGCGGAGAGCCGCGCGGCCGCCTTGCTGGTGCGGGCGAACACCATCAGCCCGCCCACCGGCCGGTCGAGGCGGTGCACCAGCCCGAGATACACCGCGCCGGGCTTTGCGTACTTCACGCGGATGTACTCCTTCAGCTCACTGAGCAGATCCGGGTCGCCGGTGTCGTCGGCCTGGGAGAGCAGGTTCGGCGGCTTCACCGCGACGAGCACATGGTTGTCCTCGTAGATGATGTCGGGCACGGCTCAGCCCTCCTCCGCCTGCCAGCGGCCGGAGCAGCCGCAGGGGAGGACGCCGCCGCTGGTGACCGGCAGGCACAGCTCCTCCGCGCGGATCGTGCCGCCGTGCTTCGCCGCGACGCACTTTTCCAGCAGATTGCCCACCACGCTGGCCTGGAAGCCGGTGGTGTAGCTGTTGATGAGGAAGAACAGCGGCGCGTCCGACAGGACCTCGGCGCAGGTGCTGACCAGGCCGTAGAGCTCGTCCTCCAGCTTCCACACCTCGCCGGAGGGGCCGCGGCCATAGCTGGGCGGATCCATCAGGATGCCGTCGTAGCGGCTGCCCCGGCGGATCTCCCGCTGCACAAAGCGCAGGGCGTCCTCCACGATATAGCGGAAGCAGGTCTCCGGCAGGCCGCTCAGGGCGCGATTCTCCTTCGCCCAGAGCACCATCCCCTTCGCCGCGTCCACATGGGTGACGTGCGCGCCGGCCGCCGCGCAGGCCAGCGTCGCGCCGCCGGTGTAGCCGAAGAGATTCAGCACCCGCACGTCCGTGCGCCCGGAGGCGGCGATGGTCTGCCGCATCCAGTCCCAGTTGGCGGCCTGCTCCGGGAAGAGGCCGGTGTGCTTGAAGCCGGTGGGCCGCACCCAGAATTTCAGCCCGTCGTAGCGCAGCGCCCATTTCTCCGGCAGGCGGCGGAAGAACTCCCACTCGCCGCCACCCTTCGCGGAGCGGTGATACCAGGCGTCCGCGCTCCGCCACAGTTCCGGCTTCGCCTGCGGCCAGATCACCTGGGGATCGGGCCGGCGCAGAATCACGTCCCCCCAGCGCTCCAGCTTCTCGCCGCCGCCGGTGTCCAGCACCTCATAGTCCTCCCAGCGCTCACAGATGAACATCAGTCGTCTTCCCCGTCTTTCCCGTCGTCATAGATGGTGAGTATGTCGCTGTGCATGCCGATCATCCGGTCCACGACGTCCTGCAGATAGAGGCGGTCCAGGCCGTCCAGGGCCGGATCCAGCTCGATGCACTCCCGCAGGCTGGTGCGGTCGCCGAAGGCTGCCCGCGCGGCGAGACGGTTGGCCTCGTCGATGTCCAGGCAGAGCCCGCGCAGGCCGTCGGGCAGGGGCCAGCGCAGCGGCACTTCCCGACCCTTCTCCAGCTGCAGCGGGGCCTCGATGACGGAGACCCGGGGCAGGCCGGCCAGGGCGCTGTCATTGCGCCGGGCCACGCCGTGCATCAGCAGGTCCTCCCCGCGCACAAGGGCCAGCGCCAGCTGCACCGGCCGCTGTACCGGCGCGCGGGAGAGCAGCAGCATCTGCGCCATCTGCCCCTCCGGATCGCCCTGGCCGTTCTGGCCGACCGTGTTCATCCACAGGATGCGTTCCTTGCGGCGCTCCACGCTCTCGCTGAAGGCCGGGCGCGGATCCGGCGCGAAGTCCTCCTGCGCGGCCATGAACTCGGCGTGCTCCGGTGCGGAGCCGATCGCGAAGGCGCCGAAGTCCCGCAGCCAGCGCTTCGCCAGCCGCCCGAACACGCCCTCCTCCGCCAGACGGTGCACCTTGGGGAGCAGATCCAGCTTGCCGTCGGCGCTCTTCAGCGAGAGCAGAAAGGCAAAGCCCGGCAGGCCCGCGATGCCGGCGGAGACGGTCTTCATCTCCACCTTCAGCGCGCGGCAGACGCCCTCCAGCCCGCCGGGGCCGCGCAGGGCGGAATGGCCCAGGCCGTAGCAGCGGAAGCCCTGCAGGCTGAACATCTCCACCGTGCGCGCGACCGGCTGGCCGAGCGTGATGACGATGGCCTTCGGGCAGCAATCGCGCATGGCCCGGCACAGGGGCAGGATCATCTCGCCCTGGCGCAGGGTGTGCATGAGGCCGCCGATGCCGCCGTTCACGCGCGCCTGATCCGAGAGTCCCTCGTCACCCTCCTCCGCGCCGGAGAGGGCTTCCTGATCCTGCCGGAAGCGGCTGGCGGCCAGCAGATCCCCGGCGTAAATCACGCAGTCGGCCCCGCGCAGCACCTTTTCCCGGTCCGGCGAGACCGTGAAGCAGGAGCCCTCCGGCGCCCGCTCCAGAATCACGGCGGCGTAGCGGTTCAGCACCTCCGCCATGGCCGGATTCTTCTCCTCCATGGTGAGCTCCGCGGCGGCCTGACCCGCGAAAAACAGATCTGTCAGCAGCGAGGGCAGCAGCGCGGGAATCTCCTGCCCGATGAGTGCGAATTTCATGATTACCTCCTGAAATGCATACGATAATCCATCTTATTATACCACAGCCCGGCCGTTTTGCATAGACCGCGAAACGGGGCGTTCACGTTCAGTTCAACAAGACGCGATAGTTATGATTCAGGGCATGAGGCAGGATGCACCTGAACGTGTCCGATTTCACATACACGATGAAAGACAACCTCCTGCCCCGGAGGAAGGGCCTTTGGGGAAAGAAAGGGGTATGGGGGAAGAAAAGCCCTGCCGGCCTCGAAAAGGGTTTCCGTCCCCCATCAGCCGGGTTGCAGTCCGCGCTGCGGTCCGGCGGAACGGGCGGGGTCTGTTCGGCTTTGCGATTTCGCGGAAAATGTGGTATACTGGTGACAGAAAGAAAGTGGGTGGCGGCATGTTTCGGATTCTGGTGGCGGAGGATGATCTGGCCCTGCAGCGGATGATGATCACCTTCCTGAATCACAGCGGCTTTGAGGCGACCGGCGCGGCGAACGGCGCGGAGGCCCTGGCTGTGATGGAGCACATGATGCCCGATCTGGTGATCGCGGACCTGATGATGCCGGTGATGGACGGCTGGGAGCTGACGCGGGAACTGCGGCGGCGCGACCCGGCGCTGCCGATCATGCTGGTGACCGCGCGGGACTCCCTCTCCGACAAGCGGGCCGGCTTCGGCGCGGGCGCGGATGATTACCTGACCAAGCCGATCGACCTGGACGAGATGCTGCTGCACATGAACGCCCTGCTGCGGCGGGCGCGGGTGCAGACGGAGCACCAGCTGCGGGTGGGGGAGACCGTGCTGGACTGGGACACATTGACCGTCAGCCGGGGCGAAACCTCGCTGGAGCTGCCGAAGAAGGAGTTCCTGCTGCTGTTCAAGCTGCTGTCCAGCCCGCGGCAGATCTTCACCCGGAACCAGCTGATGGACGACATCTGGGGCCTGGATTCGCAGAGCGAGGAGCGCACGGTGGATGTGCACATCAAGCGCCTGCGGGAGAAGTGCGAGGCCTTCCCGGATTTCCGCATTGTGACGGTGCGGGGCCTGGGCTACAAGGCGGAGAAGGTCTGAGAGAGGAGGGGCCGCGTTGGAAAAGCACCGGAAGCACGGGGCTTCCTATCAGGCGAGCGTGCTGCGGCTGCTGCTGGCCAGCACGCTGATCGCCGGTGCTTTTGCGATGCTGTTTGCCTACTTCCACAGCCGCGCCAGCATCCAGGCCGAGGTGGCGATGGATGAGACCGAGCTGGCGCTGAGCATGCTGGAGGCCCGGGCCGCCACGGAGCTGGGCGATGTGGAGATCGCGGCGCTGAACAAGCGGGACAGCTTCACGATCAGCCTGCTGCTGGACGACGGGGCCCTGGGGAGTTACGAGCGCGCCGTGCTGCAGCAGCAGGGCTATGTCACGGTCGGCAGCGGCCTTGGCCTGCCCAAGACCTATGTGCAGCTGCGCGGCCTGTTCAGCATCGAGCCCTCGGTGCGGTACAATCCGTTTTCGGTGGTGATTCTGCGCATCTGGGCCATCGGGGTGGCGTTCACGGCGATCTTCGTGCTTATGTCGCTGCTGGCCTCCATGCGCATCGCCGAGCCGGTGAAGCAGCTGACCCGCGCCAGCGAGCAGGTCGCCCAGGGCGATTACAGCGTGCGTGTGCCGCCGGGCAGCAACGCGGAGATCAACGAGCTGATCACCGCCTTCAACAGCATGATCGCCGCGGTCGGGGAGAGCGACCGGGCGCAGCGGGACTTCATCTCCAACGTGAGCCACGAGTTCCGCACGCCCATCGCCAGCATCAAGGGCAACACGCGCCTGCTGCAGCTCCCGGGCCTGAGCGGGGAGGAGCGGCAGCGCATTGTGGCCGACATCGCCGCCGAGAGCGACCGCCTGAGTCGCCTGTCCACGGCCCTGCTGCGGCTCAGCGCCCTGGACGCGGGCGCGCGGGAGGACGCCTTCGCCCCGGAGCGGCTGGATGAGCAGCTGCGGCAGGTGATCGCGCAGCTGGACGCGGTCTGGGCGGATCACCGGACCGAATGGGTGATCGACCTGGAGGAGGTCACCATTGTTACCGACGGGGAGCTGCTGCGGCAGGTCTGGGTGAACCTGATCGAGAACGCGCTGAAATTCTCGCCCGAGGGCAGCCCGGTCACGGTCACGCTGCGGCGGGAGGGCGAGCAGGCGGTGGTCACGGTGCGCGACTGCGGCCGCGGCATGACGCAGGAGGAGCAGCAGCACATCTTCGACAGCTTCTATCAGGCGGACGGCTCGCGCAGCGCCAAGGGGCACGGCGTCGGGCTGTACCTGGTGCGGCGCGTGCTGCAGCTGCTGGGCGGCAGCGTGTCCGTGGAATCGGCCCCGGGCAGCGGCTCCCGCTTCACCGTGCGCGTGGGCAGCCGGGACGGCAGGAAGGAGACCTGAGCATGGAAAATCAGCCGAACGCGCCGGCCAACGCGCAGACGCAGGCGATGGCGGCGGCCTTCAGCGGGGTGCAGAGCCGCTACCAGGGCGCAATCCGGAATGTCACAACGCGGCTGGAGATCCTGGACGACGAATTCTCTGTGGAGCACAGGCGGAACCCGATCCACGCCATCCAGAGCCGCATGAAGACCATCCCCAGCATCATGGAGAAGCTCCGGCGGCGCGGCCTGGAGGTCAGCGTCCCGTCGGCGGTGGCGAACCTGACGGACATCGCCGGGGTGCGGGTGGTCTGCGCCTACATCCACGACATCTACACGGTCGCGAACCTGCTGACCCGCCAGGACGACGTGCGCGTCGTGCGCGTGCGGGACTACATTCAGAATCCCAAGCCCAACGGCTACCGCAGCCTGCACATCGTGCTGGAGATCCCCGTCTACCTGCGGGAGGGGGCGGTGCGCGTGCCGGTGGAGGTGCAGCTGCGGACGATCGCCATGGACTTCTGGGCCTCGCTGGAGCATTCCCTGCGCTACAAGGCCCCGGACAGCCTGCCGGAGAACATCTCCGCCGAGCTGCTGCAGACCGCCACGGACATCGCGGTCCTGGATGAGCGGATGCAGCGGATTCACGACAAGCTGGAGCAGAGCAGCCGCCCGGGCTGAGGCGGACGTATGCTTCATACTTTTGCATAGCAAAAGATTACGAAAATACAGATATGAACAACAGACTCCGGTCTGAATCTGAGATATGAGCGGATTTCCCGGCCATACCGATTGGAAAATCTGTTCATGTTTTCACTTTCTGTAATATTTGGCGGGCCAAATCATGCCCCAAAATCATCTGATTCTGACAAAACCCGACGGGAGTCTGCGGTGAAATGTTGCGGAATCCTGAGGAAAGTGTGACGAAGCTGCGGCGGAGAGCGGCTTGACCTGGGAGACAAAAGGGTGAAATCGCGGCAAAAGTGTTGCGAAACGCCCAACTTTGTGATACCCTTCAGGCAGGCGACAATGGCGTGCCGGGCGGCGCGCATAAGGAGGAAACAGCATATGAGATTCATGCATCTTGCGGATCTGCATCTGGGCAAGGTGGTCAATGAGTTCTCCATGGAGGACGATCAGGCGTACATCCTGGAGGAGCTCCTCGGGATGGCGCGGGACGTGGACGCGGTGCTGATCGCGGGGGATGTCTACGACAAGTGCATTCCGCCGGAGTGGGCCGTGCGGCTGCTGGACGGCTTCCTGACGCGGCTGGCCGGGATGGGCAAGACCGTGCTGATGGTCAGCGGCAACCACGATTCCGACGACCGCCTGCAGTTCGGCAGCGGGCTGTTTGCCGCCCGGGGCGTGCATATCGCCGGCCGCTACGAGGGCGAGCTGAAGCGGGTGACGCTGGCGGACGAAGCCGGCCCGGTGGACGTGTACCTGCTGCCCTTCGTGAAGGCCTCGGCGGTGCGGGACCGGCACCCGGACGCCGAGATCACCGACTACTCCACCGCCGTGCGGGCCGTGATTGAGCACGCGGACATCGACCCGGCGCGCCGCAGCGTGATGGTGGCGCATCAGTTCGTCACCGGCGAGCAGCCGCCGTCGCTCTCCGGCAGCGAGACGATCCGCGAGGAGACCGTCGGCACCCTGGAGCGGGTCAGCTGCCATGAGTTCGACGCCTTTGACTACGTGGCGCTGGGCCACATCCATGGGCCACAGGCGGTGGGCCGCGAGACCTGCCGCTATGCCGGCTCGCCGCTGAAGTATTCCCGCAGCGAGGTGTGGAACGCCAAGAGTGTGCCGATCATCACCTTCGGCGCGGCGAAGGGCGACGTGACGGTCGAGCTGCGCCCGCTGGCGCCCCGGCGCGATCTGCGCGTGATCCGCGGGCCGCTGGAGGAGCTGCTGAACGCGGGCAAGGCAGAGGCCTCGGAGGACTACTTCTTCGCCGAGCTCACCGACGCGGACCGCGCGCCCAACGCGATGGACCGCCTGCGCGCCCGCTATCCCAACATGATGGGCCTGGAATACGTGAACCGGCACCGGCAGAGCCCGGCGCAGCGGCAGACCGGCGGGCGGCCTGCGCAGTCGTTTGAGGACATCATCCGCGGCTTTTTCCGGGTGGTTGCGAAGCGCGAGCTGAGCGACGAGGAGATGAAGGAGCTGACCGCGGCCGCGAGAGAGGGAGGCGTGATCGAATGAAACCGCTGACGCTGAAAATGAGCGCGTTCGGCCCCTACGCGGGCACGGAGACCGTTGACTTCCAAAGCCTGGGCGGCAGCGGCCTCTTCCTTGTCACCGGCGATACCGGCGCGGGCAAGACCACGATCTTCGACGGCGTGTGCTACGCCCTCTTCGGCGAGGCCAGCGGCTCCCAGCGCAGGGCCTCCACGGTGCGGAGCGATTTCGCCGCGCCGCAGGTGAAGACCGAGGTGGAGCTGACCTTCTCGCATCGGGGAAAGATTTACACCATCACCCGCTGGCCGGATCAGCTGCGGATGAAGCTGCGCGGCAGCGGCACCACGGAGGAGAAGGGCAATGCGGTGCTCCGCAGCGAGGGCGGGAGCACGGTGGAGGGCAACACGAAGGTCGGCGCGAAGGTGCGGGAGCTGCTGGGTGTGGACATCGGGCAGTTCCGCCAGATCTGCATGATCGCGCAGAACGAGTTTGCCCGCATCCTGAACGCGGGCTCCGCCGAGCGCAGCGCGATCTACCGGCAGATCTTCAACACGGGCGCCTACGACGAGATGATGCGGCGGCTGAAGGAGCGCTACGACAAGGCGAAGGCCGATTATGACCTGCTCAGCCGCGACCTGCTGGAGCGCTTCCGGCAGACGGACGTGCCGCCGGAGAGCGCCGCGGCCGAGAAGACGCAGGCCCTGCTGCAGGCCGTGCGGGCGGACGGAGCCGCCGATGAGCTGCTGGGCGACGCCCTGCCCCTGCTGGAGACGATGATCAGGGAGGACGACCAGCGGGATGCGGAGATCGCTGCGGCGACGGAGCAGCTGGAGAAACAGCGCGCCGAGGCGGAGCGGCAGCTTGCCCTGCTGCAGAGCGACAACCGGCGGCTGGACGAGCTGGAAAAGGCGCGGCAGAAGCTCCGCGATCTGGAGGCCCGGCAGGCGGAGAACGAGACCCTGCGCCAGCAGACAGCCCTGGCCCGGCGGGCGCTGGACCGGGTAAAGCCCGCGTGGGACAGCACCTGCACACGCAAGCGCGAGAAGGACGACGCCGAACAGCGCCGGAATCAGGCGCAGACCGCGCTGGCCGCGGCCGGGGAGCGGCAGAAGCTGGCGCGGCAGCAGCTGCAGGAGGCGGAAGGCCATCAGCAGGAGGCGGAGACCTTCACGGCCGAGGCGGTCCAGCTGGAGAAGGAGCTGCCGCGCTACACCGAGCGGGAGAGTCTGCAGCGGGAGGCCCGCGGCAAGCGCCAGCAGGCCGAGGCGCAGCAGCGGAAGATCGAAGGGCTGTGCGGGGACGAACAGGCCGCCGCAGACCGCCAGCGGGAGCTGACGGAGCAGGAACAGGCCCTGAGCGGCGCGCCGGAGGAGGCAGCGCGGCTGCGGGAGGTTGTCGGCGGCCTGCAGGAGGCCGACCGGGCCGTGACGGAGCTGCAGAGCCGCTGGCAGGAGGTGCAGAAGGCCGGGAAGACCCATGCCGCAGCGGGAGCCGCCGCTCAGGCCGCCATCGGGGCCCACGAGGCGCAGGAGGCGCTGCGGCAGGGGATGCAGAAACGGCTGGATCTGCAGCGGGCCGGCATGCTGGCACAGCACTTGGAGGAGGGGCAGCCCTGCCCGGTCTGCGGCTCCACCAGCCATCCCCACAAGGCGGAGCTTCCGCCGGACGCGGTGACCGAGGCCGATGTGGAAGCCCAGCTGAAGATTGAGCAGCAGGCCCGGGAGCAGCGCGAGAAGTGCGTGGCCCGGGCGGAGGCGGCGAACACTGCCTTCGGGAAGGAGCAGAAAGCCCTCCTGGAGAAGCGGCGGGAAGCCGGGGAGCGCCTGGAGAAGGCCGGAATGCCCGCCCTGCCGGAGGAATTGACGGCGGAGGGGCTGACGGCCCTGCGCCTGCGCGTGCAGCAGAATCTGGAAGCGAAGAGGCGAGAGCAGCAGGAGGCGCAGAACCGCCAGCGTCAGCTGGAAAGGGTGCAGGGCGAGCTGCGGCAGGCCTCGACTGAACGGGAGAAGCTGCGCAGCCGGATCGCCGGGGAGGAGAAGCTGCTCGCGCCGCTGAACGACGACGCGGCAAAGGCGGAAGGCCGGCTGCAGCAGCTGGAGAGCCTGCCCTTTGCGACCCTGGCGGAGGCGGAGCGCCGCTGCAATGAACGGAAGAATCAAGCGCAGAAGCTGCGGAAACAGATTGAGCAGGCCCGGCAGCAGGCCGGGCTGGCCGATACGGCTGCCGCGTCCGCCGGAACCAAGCTTGCGGAGGCGGAAACCCAGCTCGCCGCTGCGGCCGAAAAGTGGCAGCAGGAGGCGGATCACCTCCGGCAGGTCCTGACGGAAGCGGGCTTTGCCGACGCCCGGGCCTATCTGGCCGCGATCATGCCGGAGAGCAAGATCCTGGAGGGCGAGCAGGCGTGCCGGGAATTCGACCAGAAGCTGCACACCGCCCGCTCCGCGGAGCAGCAGGCCCGCGAGGCGGCGCAGGGCCTTGTCCGGCGGGATGAGGCGGAGGCGGGCCGGCGGGTGAGCGAGCTGACCAGGGCCCTGGACGCCTGCCGCGACGAGGGCGAGCGCGTGCGCGGCCGCAGAGCCGCCAATCAGGGCGTGCTGGCCTACATGACCGACAAGCTGCGCGGCCGGGCGGAGGCCTACCGCCGCTACACCCTGCTGGAGAACCTCTACCGGCCGGTGCGCGGCACCCAGAGCGGCGGCCAGAAGCAGAGCCTGGAGCAGTACGTGCAGTGCGCCTATTTTGACGACGTGATCGAGGCGGCGAACCAGCGGCTGGACCCGATGAGCGGCGGCCGATACTTCCTGCAGCGCCATCAGGACGACCAGAGCAGGCAGAACGACTCCCTCGACCTGGACATCCTGGACAACTACACCGGCAAGGTGCGGCCGGTCTCCAGCCTCTCCGGCGGCGAGAGCTTCCTGGCCTCGCTGGCCATGGCGATGGGGCTTTCGGACAGCATTACCGCCAGCGCCGGCGGCATCACGGTGGACACCCTGTTCATCGACGAGGGCTTCGGCACCCTGGACGAGACGCGGCTGGGCGAGGCGGTGGACACGCTGACCACGCTTTCCAGCAGCGACCGGCTGATCGGCGTGATCAGCCACCGGAGCGAGCTGCGGGAGCGCATTCCCCGGCAGATCATCGTCACCCATGAGCGGAACGGCTCCCGCGTGGCGGTGAGCACCGGCGACTGAGCCGCACCGGGCGGGAGAGGATGAACGATGGCGGATTACACGGCGCTGCTCCGGGCGCCCTTTGACGACATATCGCCGGAGGATGACGATTTCATTGCGCGGCTGCTGGAGGTGGCGAAGCTCTTCCGGCCCTTTTCGGAGTCCCTGGACGGCTTCCTGCGGGCGCAGGGCTACGGCGGCGCGGACGGGGACACCGAGGGCAAGGTAGCCTTTCTGCGGGCTGCCTTCCTGCGGGCCGGGATAGAGCCGCCGCGGGAGCTGCGGCTGTGGTACACCCGGGGCCAGCCGATCCGCCGGGAGACGGCCTTCCAGCTCTGCTTTGCTTCGGGCTGGACGGCAATGGCACGGACGCCTTCTTCCGCGAGGTTTACAAGCGGGAGCGCAGCTTTGACTGCCATCAGGCCCGGGAGGCGGTTTATTACTTCTGCCTGAACAACGGCCTTACATGGGCGGACGCGCAGGCCATCCTGGCAAAGGCGCCCGAGCCCGGGGAGGACGAGGCCGAAAGCCCCGCCGTGTTCACCGGGGAGATCGTCGCGCAGCTGAACCGGCTGGAGACGCGCGCGGAGCTGGAGGCCTGGCTGGCGGCCAACGGAGGCCTGCTCCGCGCGGGCAGCGCCACGGCCCGCCGCATGATCCGCCGGATGTGGGCGGAGGCCGCCGGCCCGGACGGGCTGCTGCTGCAGGAGCACCGGCGCTTTCTGGCGATCGGGGACGACGCGGCGGCAGGGGTTTACACGCCGCTGCCCGCCGGTGCGGAGGGCGTGCGCACCTGGGACGCCTATCTGGCCATCTTCCAGCTGGACAAGGCGCGCATGCAGGAGCTGGGCGGCGACCGCACGATCCGCCCCCTGCTGGCCGGCCTGCACGCGGAGGCCCGGGATTCCTTCCCCGACCGGCAGGGCATCGAGCACATTCTGAGCGGCCGGCGGGTCTCCTATGAACGGGTGCGGAAATGGCTGATTCTGCTGCTTTTCTACACCTTCTGGGCGAGGCAGGCCCTCGCGGCGGGGGGCTACAGGGCGGAGGCGGCGGACGGACTGCGCTGCCTGAGCTTCATGGATCAGGCGCTGATGGAGGCCGGGTACCCGGAATTGTACATCGGCAATCCCTATGACTGGCTCTTTCTCTACGCGGCCCGGGACGCGGAGCCGCTGCGGCTCTTCCGCGAGATCTGGAACAGCTTGCCGGCGGAGTCCTGAGCGCACCGCCAAAACCATGCGGCGCGGCTGCGGCGTTATCATGGGGAAAAGGAGGCGGGAGCATGGACGGAAGGCAGGCGCTGGCCCCGGGGACGGTGCTGCGGTTTGACGGCTTTTGCTGCGCCATCGGGCGGGAGATCGGCCGGGGCGCCT
>CAMNHF010000053.1 GCA_946538975.1 uncultured Clostridia bacterium
GCCATCAGCTGCCTTCGTTCAGAACCCACACGAGGCCTCCGCTGTTCCAGCGCGCCACTGTCCGGTAGCCGAGGCGCGCGTACCAGTGGCCCACATGGGTGTAATGGATCCAGGAGAGATCATAGCCCGCCTGCTGCAGCCGCTCCGTGGCCAGCTGCACCATGCGCAGCCCGATGCCGCGCCGCCGCCACGCCGGCACGGTGCCGACACAGCCGGGCCCGCCGATCCGCAGCCCCGCGTGCGTGCCCATGTCCTCCAGAATGCAGAAGCTGACGAGGCGGCCGTCGTCGAAGGCGCCGAAAACCGGGGTGTCCGCGCGGAAGTAATCCGGCCAGCCGGGATCCGCCAGCCGCACGGTCTCGCGCAGCTCCTGCAGGCCGCCCTCATACAGGCCGAAGCGGATCCCCTCCGGCACGGCGATGGGGAGGGCATCGGCCGAAAAGGCCCGCAGGGGGAGAACCTGCTCCTCGAAGACGTCCTCCGGCGGCAGCACACGGATATAAGGCCGCGCGAAGAAGCCGGGATGCAGCGCGTGAAACAGGGCCTCGTAATCCATGGGGGTGCCTCCTTTGGCGGGCCGCGCTTTATTGCGCCGCGACGAACTTCTGCGCCTCGTCCATCAGCTTGACTGCCAGGAAGACCATGCCGTCCTGCACGCTGTAGCGGTAGCCGGTGGCGATCACGACGACCGTCAGGCCGGTGTCCTTCTGATAGTAGGCGTCGCAGGTGAAGCTGCCGACCCGCCCCTGATGGCCGTACCAGGTGCCGCCCGCGCGGCCGGGCAGGTGCTCCATGCCCAGGCCGTAGCGGCTGGGGGCGCTCACGCTGGAGCCGGGCAGCTTCTCCTGCTCGGCCTCCATCATGGCGACGGTCTCCGGCTGGAGCAGCCGCACGCCGTCCCAGGCGCCGCCGTTCATCAGCGTGAGCAGCAGCCGCTCCAGGCCCGCGGCGCTGATGTACATGCGCGCGACCGAGTAGCCGCAGTTCCCGCGGGGGTCGCAGGTATCCACATAGTTCTCCAGCCGGCGGATCTCCGACATGTAGAGAATCTGCATATGCCCGTCCATGCCGAAGATGTCGCCGATGTCGCTCTGATCGCGCAGCAGGGCGGGGTGGTAGGCGGCGTTGATGCCCAGCGGATCGAACACGGCCTCCTGCATGTAGGTGTTCAGGCTCTTGCCGGAGAGCGCCTCGATCATGCTGCCGAAGATCGCGCCGTTCATGTTGGAGTAGGCGTAGTGGGTGCCGGGCGCGTATTTCTTTTCGTAATACTTGTTCTCCGGGTTCGTGATGAGCTCCCAGGTGGGCTTGTAGTACTCCACGTCGGTGACGAAGGAGGAGGTGTGCGAGAGCAGCTGCCGCGCGGTGACCGGCTTGTCCGGGAAGGCGGGGTTCGCGATCGGCATCATCGGCAGGGCCTTGCGGATGTCCGCGTCCAGCTGGAAGGCCCCCTGCTCGTACAGGGTCATCAGGCCCACCGCGGTGACAAACTTCGTCACCGAGGCGACGCGGTAGCAGGTGTCCGGCGTGATTTCCCCGCCCTGCTGGGTGCGCGGGCCGAAGGTGAAGGCGGCGGCGCGCTCCCCGTTCACCGAGACCAGCACCACGCCGCTTTGCACGTGGGCGCGGCGGAACTGCGCGTCGCAGTAGGCCTCATAGTCGCTCCGGGCGTCCGCCAGCGCCGGGCGCAGTCCGGAGAAGACGAGGATCAGGGTCAGCAGCACGGCCAGAAGGATTCTTCCGGGACGATTCATGGGCGGATGCTCCTCTCTGCTTTGTTTTCTGGCAAAGGGCGTCAGGAATCGCCCAGGGGCACGGTGAACACTTCCTCCACCGGGAAGGTGACCTTGACCAGGCCCAGCGCCCGGAACATGCCGTTCATCTTCCGGAACTCGCGCAGAACCAGCTCGCTGGCCCGGTAGAAGGCCTCCGGCGGATCGTCCCGCATGAGGGCCAGGGTGCAGTGGGGCAGCCAGCGGTCGGGGAGATACCAGTCCCAGCCGGCGGTGTCGAAGGCATGCAGCGCCTGATGCACCTCCCGCTGAAACTGGTACATGCCCTCCGTCATGACGGGCGAGGCGAAGATGACCTTCGTGTCCGTGAACATGCCGACGGAGCCGATGCAGGCGGGCCAGGGCCTGCGGCTGCGCGCGAAGGCCGCGAGCGCGGCGGAGCAGGCCGCCTCGTCCACATCGCTGAAGCAGGCCAGCGTGAGATGCGGGCGGGTCTTCCAGTCGAGGAAGCGGGTGCTCAGCCCCTCCTTGGCGATCCGCTCGCTGAGATGGCGGAGCTGCTGTTCGGTTTCGGGATCGAAGTAGAGCTCAATTGCGTACTGCATGCGGGCCTCCCTGTCTGTATGAGTTTACGCTGTGGGCACGTCCCAGCGGTATACGGTCATGCCGGACTCCTCGCCGTGCAGGGCGTCCACGAAGCGTCCTCCGCAGCCCCGGATGACCCGGCCGCTGGCCAGGTTGAGATCGCGGCAGATGATCCGCACCTCCTGAAGGCCCAGCCGCCGCGCCTCCCGCAGCACCAGGCGCAGCTGGGCCTTGCCATAGCCCCGCCCCTGTGCGTCCGGGCGGATGGAGTAGCCGATGTGCGAGGCGAAATCGGGATCGTCGTCGTCGTATTCCAGCCGGTGCCTGAGGCAGGCGCAGCCGATGACGCGTCCGTCGCGCTCCCGCACGGTCAGAAACCAGCTGATGCGGCCCCGCTGCCCTTCAGTATAACGGAGCCATTCTTCGACGCTGGGGAAGGCCTCCAGCCCGTCCAGCCCCGGGATCCTCTCCGGCTCCGGAGTGACGCGCAGCCCCTCCGCCGGAAAGGCCGCCCGGTATTCCGCGATGGCCTCCGCGTCCGCGGGGCCCGGCTGAATCAACCGCAGTGGTTCCATGCTTCGCCGCTCCTCTGCCGATCTATGCCAACGCCGAGAGTATACCACAGATCGCCCCGGCAGACAAGCGCCTGCATCCCCGCCGTGCAAAACCTCCATCCATCCAGGAAAAGCCTTTGGGAGGAACGGGGGTCTGGGGGCAGGGGAGCCCTTTTTCTCCGGCATCTCCGCCGCAGGGGAGAAAATGTGATCGAATTTGTTTTCCCGGCGGTTTTTTCTTCCGAATCGCTTGAATGGCGGGGCCCGTTGTGCTATACTTGCATTGAAATAGGGCGGCTGACCGCTCACAAGGAGGGAATTCATATGAAGAAGTTCCTGCAGGAATTCAAGGACTTTGCGATGCGCGGCAATGTGGTCGACATGGCCGTCGGCGTGGTCATCGGCGCTGCCTTCGGCAAGGTCGTGACCTCCGTCGTGGAGATCTTCATCAACCCGATCCTGGAAGCCCTGCCCAAGGTGGGGGAAAACGGCGGCACCGGTTTTGCCGGCAGCCTGATTTCCTTCGCGGCGGTGCTGATCGAGTTCATCCTGACCGCGCTGGTGCTCTTCCTGATCATCAAGGCGATGAACAAGGCCAAGTCCATGACCAAGAAGCCCGAGGCGCCCGCCGCCCCGACCACCAAGAAGTGCCCCTTCTGCTGCTCCGAGATCGCCATCGAGGCGACCCGCTGCCCGAACTGCACCTCCGAGCTGCAGTATGCGCCCAAGAAGTAAGGCTTCGGTATCCGGCATGCAAAAGACGCTGTCCGCACGGGCAGCGCCTTTGTTTTGTGATGAAAAGGACGGATCAGCCGTTGGGACTCTCCACGGTGTCGGGCCAGCCGGCCTCGCGTTCGATCATCATGACCACGCGCACCACCGGCAGCACCTGCACCTCCGTGCGCAGGACGGTGCCCTCCTCGCCGCAGACCCACGGGTCTGAGAAAACGAGGTACCAGTTGTCCGTGCCGTCCGCGCCGACCGAGTGCCGCGCGCCCATGTAGGAGAAGCCCTCCACCGCGTCATAGCCGCCGATCGTCTGGGCGTAGAAGCTGCGCAGATAATGGCAGACGCTCTCCAGCCGGCTGCCCATGCTGATGGCGCCGTCCTCCGCCCATTCATCCTTGCCCGGCAGCTCCGCCAGGCCGTTTGAGAAGCCGCGGATCACGCCGTCGCCGCGCAGCTCCATGTAGAGCTGGTGTTCCGGATCGCTGCCGCCGAATACCCACCAGTCCCAGCTGTGCTCGTCGGGGCGGTAGGCGCTCCAGTGGTCGATTCCGCTGATGTCCTGATGCAGAAAACTGCTCTGCCACCAGGCCTTCGCCATCGCGATGGCCTCCTCCTCGGTGCCGAACAGGTCGTCCGTGGCCTCCGTGAAGACGGGGATCGTGACCTCCGCGGGCAGCGTGAATTCCGGCAGCACCGGCGGCTCGGCCTCATCGTTCAGATCGGTCGACGTGTCGGCCAGGGCCGCCGCGCTCAGCAGCATGGCCGCGCAGAGAAGGGCAAGCATGCGTTTCATCATATCGTTCCGTGCCTCCTGTCGTCAGTGAAATGGGGTTCCATAATAAAGACGTACGGGAGGCGCTGTTTCTTCCATGACGTCCGAAGAATTGCGGCAGGCCTGCGCGGCGGCGGATGGGTCTGCGGCCCCCGCGTTCCGGTCAACAAAAAATTTCTGCTCACCCCCCTTGACAAATATATCGGCTGGCGATATAATCAAATCACGTTATAACGGACGCCGATATAACGGAGGCCGATGGAGGTGAGCAGATGGCGGAAATGATGGCCCTGACCGAGGCGACCTACTACATCCTGCTGTCGCTGGTCCGGCCGCAGCACGGCTATGGCATCATGCAGCAGACGGAGGCCCTGAGCCACGGCCGGGTGCATCTGGCGGCGGGCACGCTGTACGGGGCGCTCAACACGCTGTGCGACAAGGGCTGGATCATCCAGCTGCCGGTGGAGGATGGCAGCCGCCGGAAGGAATACCGGCTGACCGAGCAGGGGAGAAGCGTCCTGCTGGCCGAGATGAAGCGGCTGCGGGAGCTGGTGGACAATGGCGAGCGGATCCTGAGAGGAGAATGACGATGGAAAAGAGCATGACGATGCGGAAATGGTTCTGGGTCTGGGAATTTGACAAGGAAGAGACCTGGCTCAACGAGATGGCGATGAACGGCTGGCTGCTGGAAAGCGTCAGCTTTGCCGCCTACCACTTTGTCCGCTGCGAGCCGGGCACCTACAGCATCCGGCTGGAAATGCATCCCGCTGACGAGGAATATGTCAGCTTCATGGAGGAGACCGGCGCGGAGTACATCGGCCGGATGATGATGTGGATGTATTTCCGCAAGAAGGTGGAGGACGGCCCCTTCGACCTGTTCTCCGACATTGATTCCCGCATCGCGCATCTGGACAGGATCGGCAAGCTGCTGCAGATTGTCGGCGTGGCGAACCTGGTGATCGGCGTGGCCAATGCCATCGGGCCGACCCGGCTGGGCTGGATCAACCTGCTGTGCGCCACCCTGCTGATGTACGGGCTGGGCCGGATTCACGGCAAGAAGGAAGCCCTGGAAAAGGAGCGGATGCTGCATGAGTGAGCAGAACAGACAGCGCGTGATCCGTACCGCGGTGCTGCTGGCGATCGGCTTCGGCCTGCTGACGCTCCTCGGCCGCTTCATCGCAGAGGATGTCGGCGATTTCCTGAAGGCGGCCTGTCCCTGGGTGCTGATCGCCCTGGGTATTGCTGTCGCGCTGGCCTCCGGATCTACCGACAAGCAGGTATGAGAAAGCAAAAGCGCTCCGGCGGGGACGGCAGCCGGGGCGCTTTTGCTGCGGACGGACGCATGGAGGAGACTTCCCGCCTGATTTACGCCGCAATTGGCTCTCGACAGAAAACGCTTTTCCCTGTATAATGAAGACAGTGTGATTCGTTCAACCATTTCCCCCGCATAAGGAGGCGTCAACATGGCGGAGCAATTCAACATCTGTCTGGACATCGGCGGCACGAAGACCCTCGGCGCGATCTTCGACGGGAAGGGCAAGATCATCCACAAGCTGAAGAAGAAGACCAAATCCGGCGGCGACTCCGCGGACAACGTGGAGAGCGTCATCATCAGCGTAGTGGAGGAGATGCTCAAGGAGGCGAAGATCGACCGGAAGCAGATTCACGCCATCGCGGCCGGCGCGCCCGGCGTCATCGATCAGGCGGCCGGCGTCGTGCTGTTCTCCCCGAACCTGCCCTGGCGGGACTACGACATCCGCACCCCGATCCAGAAGAAGTTCGGCGCGCCCTTCTACATCGGCAACGACGTGAACGTCGGCGTGCTGGGCGAGCACAGGTACGGCGCGGCGAAGGGCTGCGATCACGTGGTGGGCTTCTTTGTGGGCACGGGCATGGGCGGCGGCCTGATCCTGAACGGGACGCTGTACACCGGCGGCGGCTTCAAGGGCGCGGAGTACGGCCACATGGTGCTGGAGCCGGAGGGCCCGCTGTGCGGCTGCGGCCAGCGCGGCTGCCTGGAGGCCTTCTCCAGCAAGAAGGGCATGTCCGCCTACATCCTGCAGCAGGTGGGCCGCGGGCGCAAGTGCAAGCTGGCCGAATCCATCCAGAACGGCGTGTTCAAGTCCAGCGCGCTGAAGAAGGCGCTGGCCGAGGGCGACGCGGTGGCCACGGAGGCCGTCGACCGCGCCTGCCACTATCTCGCCATTGCCACGGGCAACATGATCAACACCTTCAGCCCGGACATGGTCGTCTACGGCGGCGGCGTGATGGAGGCGGTGGGGGATCTCCTCCTGGGCAAGATCGCCGCGGAGGTGGACCGCTACTGCATGCCATCCATCCGCTCCACCGTGCAGCTGAAGACCGCCGCCCTGGGCGACGACTCCATCCTCTACGGCGCGCTGTCCATGATTGCCGACGCGCAGTAAACGGATTCGAAGACCGATTCCCGCGGCGCGGCTCGGGCTGTGCTGCGGGAGCCTCCTATTGAGAAACGCAAAAAGCCGCGGCCGGCTGCCTCCTTGAGGGGGCTGATCCGGCCGCGGTTTTTATGGTTCAGCGGGTGAATTGAGAGATGAACAGCCACGCGTTCTCGCAGCTGTGGCGGCGGCACTCGTGCACCTGGCCGCTGACGCTGGCGAAGGCTGTGCGGCACACGCCGTCCTCGCTGTCGAAATAGTGGATGGTCAGCGTGCTGCCGCGGCTCTCGTCGGGGATCTTCTCCACGCGGTCGCCCGGGATGCCCCAGACGGGATCCTCCCACGAGGCCCGGTCCTCCCAGCGGACGCCGTCAAAGCGCTTCTTCAGCCGGTTGACTCTCGCCACATACTGCACGCGCTCCAGGGAGGTGTCTTTGTGGAAGGGCAGCTCCGGCAGATGGGAGGCCTCGCCGCCGGAGTAGAAGACCGGCACGGGCACGCTCTCGTTGATCTGCCGGGTGATCGGCTTGCCGTCAAAGAAGGAGGTGTATACGGGGAACAGCGCGCTGACGGGCATCAGGCCGGCGAACACCTGCGGATACTCCTGATACAGATCCCAGGTCTTGCCGCTGCCCATGGAGAAGCCGGTGGCGTAGATGCGGTGCTCGTCGATGGGATAGCGCTGCTTCAGCGCCTCCAGCAGCTCCACAGCCTCCGTGGCCGTGACGAACTGGTGATTCTCCACCGACACGAACAGGAAGCCGTACTTGTGGCAGATCTCCCACCAGCCTGCGACGTAGGTCAGATACATGGACGAATCGCCGCCGCCGTGGAAGCCCAGCACCAGCGGAACAGGGCCGTTGTTGTAGTAGGCGAAGTAGCCGACCCTGTGCGTGGCCGCGCCGTGGAAATCCGTCCGGTTGTCCTGCGAGGTGTGCACCACCGCGCTGCCGGCGTCCTCGGTCATGCCGAGGGCCGCAAAGTCCGGCTCCAGCTCGAGATGGCCGCACCACATCTTGAATCTGCGGACGAAGCCGTCAAAGTCCGCCTCGTAATCCGCCTTCCCGCGGAGGAGCAGGTGCTCACAGCCTTCGAAGGCGCGGTTGATCTCCGGGCTGTTGCCGACGCTGATGACCGGGATGTCCTTCCGGCGCACGTCAGGCATGACGCTCAGCCGTTCCATGGAGCACATGGCGGGCGTGATCTCGCCGGGGCCCCAGAGGAACTCGCCCTGCTGCGTGTTCAGCAGGTGCCTGGCCACGTAGTCGGCGGAGGCGCCATAGCTGTAGACGTCCGCCCGGAACACGGCGCCGCGCACGAACCAGCCCCGGAAGGCCTTCGCGAAGAAGTCGTAGTTCTCCACAATGCCGTCCCGATAGACCTGGATCATCTTGATCTCGGCGATCACGGCGGCGTAGAGCCCCTCATCCTCCTCCGCCCAGCCGCCGGGCGCGGTGGGATGGATGAACAGCACGCTGGTGTCGTTCTTCGCCGCGATCCGCGCAAGGCCGGTCTCCCGGGCAAAGGCCACCGCGGCCTCCATGGGCTGGGGCTTCTCCTCCAGCACCAGCAGCAGCGGCGCGCGGAAGCCGTAGTTGTTCACCTGGCCGTCCAGCGCGTTGTCCGGCACATAGGCCTTCAAATGGAAGCGCGCAAAGGTGTAAGCCCAGCATTTTCCGCCTTCGGTGCTTCTGACCTCCGGCCGCTCTGTCATGGCCATGCGAATCCCTCCCGCCGCTGCGTTTTGCGATGAATGGAATTACATCTCCCGGCGGCCCTCAAAGGCCCGGGACAGGGTGACCTCGTCTGCGTACTCCAAATCGGAGCCGACGGGCACGCCGTGGGCGATGCGGGTGATGCGCACGCCCAGGGGCTTCAGCAGGCGGGCGATGTAGGTGGCCGTCGCCTCGCCCTCGATGTCCGGGTTGGTGGCGAGGATGACCTCCTGCACATTCTCCTCCTGCACGCGCTGGAGGAGCTCCTTGATGTGGATGTCATCTGGGCCGATGCCGTCCATGGGGGAGAGGGTGCCGTGCAGCACGTGGTAGCGCCCGTGGTAGTCGTGCATGCGCTCCAGCGCGGCCACGTCCCGGGGATCGCGCACGACGCAGATCTGCCCGTTGCGGCGCTCCTCGTCCGCGCAGACCGTGCAGCGCTCGCCATCGGTGTAATTCCCGCAGACGGCGCAGAAACGAATGGCCTTGCGTCCCTGATACAGGGCCGTGGCCAGATCGCGGACCTCCTCCAGCGGCATGCTGACGATGTGGTAGGCCAGCCGCTGCGCTGTCTTTTGCCCGATGCCGGGAAGATGGGACAGCTGCGCCACCATCCGGGCGATGGGTTCAATCTGCCCCATCTCAGAACATTCCGCCCAGGCCCATGCCCGGCGCCATGCGGTTGGCCGCTGCCTCGCGGGCGTCCTCGCCCTTGCGCAGCGCCTCATTGACCGCGGCGAGAATCAGATCCTGCAGCATCTCGATGTCGTCCGGATCCACCACCTGCGGGTCGATGGTGATGCTCATGAGCTCCCGCTTGCCGGAAACCTTCACGCTGACCATGCCGCCGCCGCTGGCCGCTTCGTACTCCGCGGCGTCCAGCTGCTCCTGGGCTGCCGCCATCTGCTGCTGCATCTTCTGGGCCTGCCGCATGAGCTGCTGCATGTTGCCGCCGCCAAAGCCGCCGAAATTCTGTCTTGCCATTGCTTTTTCCTCCCGTTATTCAGTGAATGGGCCGTCAGTCAGGATGCGCGGGCATGAATCACACAGCCGCGTCCTGCTGGCGCAATCCGATGTAGAGGCCGCCGGACACGGTGGTCACGCTGATCGCGGGGCCTTCGCCGCCGATGGAGACGCCCTCCGTCTGCAGCTTGCCGGTGGCGGTGCGGTGGGTGAGCGCCGCGTGATCCGAGGGGATGGTCAGCCGGACGGGCGCGGTGACCGTGTTCAGTTCGGCGCTCTCCGGGCTGCGGCTGAGGTCGATGGACACGTCGCCGGAGACGCCGGCCGCCTTCAGCGCGCGGAAGGCGCATTCGCCCAGGGTGATGCTGCCGGACACGGTGCGCAGGGCTGCCTGATCTGCGCTGAGCATGCCGCCGGCAATGCAGCCGGTGACCGAGCGGATGCCCAGCGTCATGCTCTCGATGGACGAGACGCGGATGTCGCCGGAGGCGGTGGTGATGGAGATGTCGGTGCCCTTCAGGCCGCGGGCGTTCATCTGCCCCGCGATCGTGGACAGATCCACCGTGCCCTTCCAGGCGGCGGGCACCCGCAGGCATACCTGCATCCAGCGCACCAGATTGATCCGATGGGTCAGACCGTAGGCGGGCTGCTCGATGATCAGCGCGCCGTCCCTGACCTCCGCCTTCAGATCCGTGACATCCATATCATCGCCGGAGACCAGCAGCTGGATGTCCTCCACACTGTCGGCCAGCACCTCCAGCGAGGCCCAGGCCAGGTGGACGGACAGCGTGTGCAGCCCGGTGCCGTTCCAGGCTTCATTCCGATACATGAGGGAGCCTCCTTCTCCCGCGGTGCCAGGCCGCGGGCTTTCTCCGAGTGCATCATACCATCTTTTGCCGACGAAAGCAACCTGCCGTTCAGCCCTCGAGCAGGTACAGGCCGGTCACCACGTCGTCCAGCACGGCCATCACGCAGGGGACGCCCTTGCCGGCGCGGCCCTGGACGGTGATCGTCTCCGCGGGGATGCGGCTCTCGGGGCTGCGTGCCTGGGTGATCAGGATGTCGCCGGTCTGTCCCTCGCGGCGCAGCACGGCGCCGGCCAGCGCCTTGCCGTTGACGCCGGCACGGGCGAAGGGGAAGATTCTGGTTCCCTTGCCGCCGCGGTTCTGGGCCTCCAGATCCATGGCGGGCAGGCGCTTGGCCACGCCGCGGTCGCTGATGAGCAGCAGCTCGTCCCGCTCGCCCAGCTGCCAGCAGCCCAGCAGGCTGTCGCCCTGCTCCAGGGCCAGGCCCTTCACGCCGCTGGAGACGCGGCCCTGCACGGGCACGGAGTCCAGCGGGAAGCGGATGCCGACGCCTCCCCGGGTGACGATGAGCAGGTCGCCGCGGGTTTCTGCGCACACGACGGCGTGCAGGCGGTCGTCCTTGCGCAGGTGCAGGGCCGCGAACTTGCGGGTGCGCACGTCGAACTCGGCTGCCGCGGAGCGCTTGACGACGCCGCCCTCGGTGATGAAGAGCAGATCGGGCCGCTGCGCCCACTCGCCCGGGCGTCCGCACAGGATCGCGACGACGCTCTCATTCTCCTCCCATTCCTTGAGGAGGCCGGTGAGCAGCTGGCCGCGGTCCTTCGGGCGGCACTCGTTGATCTGGTCGACCCGCAGCCGGTAGCAGCTGCCCAGGCTGGTGAAGATCAGCAGGGCCTCGTCCGTGCGCGTGTCGAAGCGCCAGAGCGGGCTCTCCTTCATGTCCTCCGCCGCGGTGGGCAGCGGGTTCTTTTTCAGCACGGCGGGGGAGAAGCGCTTCAGCTGGCCGCCGCGGGTGAACACGGCGACGGTCTCCTCGCTGACGGGCACCTCGTCCTGCTTTTCCAGCTTCACCTCGTTCACCGCCTCGATGGAGGTGCGGCGCTCGTCGGCGTAGCTGGCGGCGATCTCCTGCATCTCCTTGGCGATGACCGCCATCAGCTTCTTCTCGCTCTTGAGGATGCCGTTCAGGCGGGCGATGGTCTTCTGCAGCTCCTCGTATTCCTTGCGCAGGGCGAGGATCTCCAGGTTGGTCAGCCGCTGCAGGCGCATGTCCAGGATGGCCTGGGCCTGCACCTCGTCCAGCGCGAAGGCGGCCATGAGGGCGGCGCGGGCTTCCTTGGGCGTCTTGCTGGCACGGATCAGGCGGATGACCTCGTCCAGATTGTCCACGGCGATCATCAGACCCTGCAGGATGTGGGCGCGGGCCTCGGCCTGCTTCAGCTCGAAGCGGGTGCGCCGGGTGACGACCTCCTTCTCGTGCTCGATGAAGGCCTGCAGCATCGCCTTCAGCCCCAGCTGCACCGGCTTGCCGTGGGCGATGGCGACCATGTTCACGCCGAAGGTGACCTGCATGTCGCTGTACTTGTACAGGGCTGCCAGGGTCTTGTCCACGTCGGCGTCGCGGCGCAGCTCGATCACGGCGCGCAGGCCCTCCCGGTCAGACTCGTCGCGGATGTCGTAGATGCCGCTGAACAGCGCCTTCTTCTCCTCGGTCAGCTGCTGAATCTTCGCCAGCATGTTCGCCTTGTTGACCTGATAGGGCACCTCGCTCATGACGATCAGCTTCCGGCCGGCGGTGCCCTCCTCGATGTGCACGCGGGCCCGCAGGGACAGCCGGGAGCGGCCGGTCTCGTAACCCAGGCGAATCTCCTCGTTGTCCACCAGCACGCCGCCGGTGGGGAAGTCGGGGCCGGGGATGATCTTCATCAGCTCGTCCAGCGTGATGTCCGGCTGCTCCATCACCGCGATGGCCGCCCGGATCGCCTCGCCCAGATTGTGGGGCGGGATGTTGGTGGCCAGGCCGACGGCAATGCCGCCCGCACCGTTCACCAAAAGGTTCGGGAAGTGGGCCGGCAGGAGATCCGGCTCCTTCAGGGTGTCGTCGAAGTTCAGGCGGAAGGGCACGGTGTCCTTCTCGATGTCGCGGAGCATGACCATGGCCAGGGGCGTCATGCGGGCCTCGGTGTAACGCATGGCGGCCGCGCTGTCCCCGTCCATGGAGCCGAAGTTGCCGTGGCCGTCCACCATGGTCGCGCGCAGCGTGAAGGGCTGCGCCATGCGCACCAGCGCGTCATAGACGGAGGTGTCGCCGTGCGGGTGGTATTTGCCCAGGCAGTCGCCCACGATGCGGGCGCACTTGCGGTGCGGCTTGTCCGGCGTGGTGCCCAGCTCCATCATGGTGTAGAGGATGCGCCGCTGCACGGGCTTCAGGCCGTCCTCCACGCGGGGCAGGGCGCGGTCCAGGATCACGTGCTCGGCATAGGGGATCATGGAGTTGTGCATGACGTCCTCCATCGCGGTATCCAGGATGCGCGACGGGTCGTCCTTTGCGATCGGTTTTTCCGGTGGTTTCTTCTTCGGCACGGGTGCTTCCTCCGTCCTCACTGCAGCTGCGCGGCCTGCTCCGGCGGCAGCTCGAAATTGTCAGCCCGGTTGAAATCCGCGTACTGGCTGATGTAGTCGCGCCGCGGCTCGACCTTGTCGCCCATCAGGATCGTCACGAGGCGGTCGGCCTGGGCGGCGTCGTCGATGGTCACGCGCATCAGCTTGCGCTGGGAGGGATCCATGGTGGTCGCCCAGAGCTGCTCCGGGTTCATCTCGCCCAGGCCCTTGTAGCGCTGCAGGGTGTAGCCCTTGCCCACCTTCTTGACGGTCTTTTCCAGCTCCTTGTCGTCGTAGGCGTAGAAGATCTGGCTGCCCTTTGCCACGCGGTAGAGCGGCGGCATCCCGATGTAGACATGGCCGCCGGTGATCAGCTCCCGCATGTGGCGGAAGAAGAAGGTCAGCAGGATGGCACGGATGTGGGCGCCGTCCTGGTCCGCGTCGGAGAGGATGATGACCTTGTAATACTTGAGGCCGCGGATGTCGAAATTGTCTCCGATGCCGGTGCCCAGCGCGGTGATCAGGCTGCGGAACTCCTCGTTGCCCAGCACCTGATCCAGCCGCTTCTTCTCCGCGTTGAGGGGCTTGCCGCGCAGGGGCAGGATGGCCTGGAAGCGGCTGTCGCGGCCCTGCTTGGCGCTGCCGCCTGCGGAATCGCCCTCCACGATGAACAGCTCGTTGTCCTCCGCCTTCCGGCCGCGGGCGGCGGAGAGCTTGCCCACCAGGGGCGTGGCGTCCAGCTTGCTGGCCCTGATCGCGGTGTCGCGGGCCCGGCGCACTGCCTCCCGCACCTGCGCCGCCTTCACGGCCTTGCCGATGATCAGCGCGGCCATCTCCTGATTGCGCAGGTTGTCCAGCCAGTCGGTCAGCTTCTCGGCGATGATGCTCTCCACGACGGGCCGCACCTCGCTGTTGCCCAGGCGGCCCTTGGTCTGGCCTTCGAACTGCGGATTCTTCACCATCACGGTCAGCACGCAGGTCATGCCCTCGCGGAAGTCGTCGCCGGTCAGGTTGGGATCCTTCTCCCGCAGGGCGCCGATGCGGCGGGCGTAGTCGTTCAGCACCCGGGTCAGGGCGGCCTTGAAGCCGGTCTCATGGCTGCCGCCCTCGGCCGTGGGGATGTTGTTGGCAAAGGAGAAGAGATTCTCCGTGGTGTCGTCCGTGTATTGGATGGCCGCGCTGCACAGCACGCTGTCCTGCGAGCCCTCCAGCATGATGACCTCGGGGGAGACCAGCGTCTTGGTCTCGGTCAGGTAGCGGACATAGTCGGCGATGCCGCCCTCATAGCAGAAGACCTGCTCGCGCTTCTCGGGATCCTTCGCGCGCTCGTCCGTGAAGGTGATCCGCACGCCGCGGTTCAGGTAGGCCAGCTGCTGCAGGCGGTCGCGGACGGTCTCGCTGTTCCACGCCACGGTGTCGAAGATACGGTCGTCGGGCATGAAGCGCACCAGCGTGCCCTTGCGGCGGGTGTTGCCCAGCACCTGCAGCGGCCCGGCCGGCTTGCCCGCGGCCACCACCCCGGTGACGGGATCCGCGTCGGAGGTGAAGCGCATCTGATAATGCGTCCAGTTGGTGAACACGTCCACGGTCATCCAGCGGCTGAGCGCGTTGACCACGGAGGCGCCCACGCCGTGCAGGCCGCCGGAGTAGGCGTAGTTTTCGTTGTTGAATTTGCCGCCGGCGTGCAGCTTGGTGTAGATGACCTCCACGCCGGAGATATGCAGCTTCGGATGCTCGTCCACCGGCACGCCGCGCCCGTTGTCATAGACGCTGGCGGAGCCGTCCTGGTGCAGGGTCACGCGCACCTCGGTGGCGTAGCCGTTGCTGGCCTCGTCGATCGCGTTGTCCACGATCTCCCAGAGCAGGTGATGCAGTCCGCGGGCGGAGGTGGTGCCGATATACATGCCGGGCCGGATGCGGACGGGCTCGAGCCCCTCCAGCACCTCGATGCTGCCGGCGTCGTACTGCTGTGCCATGTCAAACTCCTCGTCCTCTGCGCCCTCGAAGGAAGGCGCCTGTGTCGCGGCATCCGCCCCCGGGGGGCAGACGCCATCCCTTCTATATTATCACGAAAAAAGCGCGCAATCAAGCATTTCAGCATGCTCTGCGAAGGAAATGGAAAAGGCGTAATGGAAAAGGGGAACGGCGCAGGCCGCCCCCTATGCGTTTGTTCATTTGCCGGCGCCCCGTTCGCACAGCCAGGTGGCGCCGTCGGTGCGCAGCTCGATGATGCCCAGATAGGTCAGCGCGTAGGGCAGCTTCTGCTTCGTCAGGTAGCTTTTGCCGCCGCTCTCGTGGCCGTTGGCGGTGAGGATCCACAATTCGGGATCCACCGCGCTGTAGAAGGCCTGGCTCAGCCTGGCCTTGCCGTGGTGCGGGTACTTGCAGATGTCGCATTTCAGCGCCTCCGCCGGCAGAACCTGGGTCAGGCGGTCGACGGCCTTCGCCTCGATGTCGGCGGTGAAGAGCAGGCTGCGCTGGCCGTACTGCAGGCGCGTGACGGCGGAGCGGTCGTTGGCGGACCAGCCGGGGTCGCCCTTCAGGTAGAAGGTCAGCCGGGCCCCGCCGATCGCGAACTCATCGCCGTCCTCAAAGGTGGTGAGGGCCAGGCCGTGCGCCTCGCAGACGGCGGCCAGATTTTTGCTGTGGCTGTTTTCGTCCGGATCAAAGCAGATGATGACCTCGTCGATGTCGACTTCCTTGGCCAGCCGGTCCAGCCCGCCGATATGATCGGGATGGGCGTGGGTCAGGAAGAGCTGGTCGATGTGGTCGATGCCGTACCTGCGGCACATCTCGACCACCTTCATGGCCAGCTTGTCCGTTGCGCAGTCGATCATGGCGGTCTCCCCGCCGCAGCGGATGGCCGCGCAGTCAGCCGCGTAGATCTGCGGGAAGAAGACCTCCAGCAGCTCGGCGTCCGGCGCGAAGGAGAAGTTCTGCCCGGCGGAGGCGTTGCCGATCCGGTTGATGACCGCGGGGTAGCGACTGCCGCCCGTGAGCGGCACAGGCCCCGCGGCGAGGCCCATGCGGGGGAGAAGCAGGCAGAGAAGCAGCAGGCAGGCGGTCAGCTTTCGCAAGGAACGGCACATCCTCTCGCGGGGTTCCCGTTCTGCCGCTTCCTATTTTAATAGGCCAAAGACCGCAGCAGAATCGGGGCGGTGAGATTCCCACGCTGCCCATCTGCTCAGCCGGGATGAAAAGAAGTGAAAATTCCCTCTTGACAGCAGTGAAAATCTCGTGTATAGTAATAAATTGCATCAGTATTAATACTGCTGCAAGTTTATTCTGCCCGTCTATTGTACACTTGTTCTGCAAAAAAAGCAAGAGCAAATTTCAGGACGGGCGGCAGGGCCCGAAAACATAAGGGGTGATGTTTGACCATGGTGCATGAGGTACAGATGGGAAAGCTCCGCAAGCGCATGAGCTTCTCGCGCATCGAAGAGGTTCTCGAGATGCCCAATCTGATCAAGGTGCAGAAGGATTCCTATCAGCGCCTGCTCGAAACCGACCTGCGCGAAGTGCTTGCCGATGTTTCGCCGATCGTCGACTTCAACGGCAACCTGGAGCTGGAGTTCGTGGATTACTCCCTCGACCAGCCCAAAAACAGTGTGGAACGCTGCCGCGAACGCGACATGACCTACTCAGCGCCCCTCAGGGTCTTTGTCCGCCTGATCAACCATGAAACCGGCGAGATCAAGGAAACCCGCGTGTTCATGGGCGAATTCCCGCTGATGACTGAAACGGGCACCTTCATCATCAACGGCGCGGAGCGCGTGATTGTCTCCCAGCTGGTGCGCTCCCCGGGCGCCTATTACAGCGAGGCCATCGACAAGTCCGGCAAGCACCTGTTCTCCGCCCAGATCATCCCGAACCGCGGCGCCTGGCTGGAATACGAGACCGACAGCAACGACGTGCTGTGGGTGCGCATCGACCGCAACCGCAAGATGCCCATCACCCTGCTGCTGCGCGCGATCGGCTTCGACACGGACGCGCAGATCCTGGCCTGCCTGGGCGAGGACGAGCGGCTGCTGGCGACCCTGCACAAGGGCGACAACGCCCATGAGCGGCAGCGCGACGCCCTGCTGGAGATCTACGGCAAGCAGAAGCCCGGCGAGCCCGCCAACGATGAGAGCGCCAACAAGCTCTTTGAGTCCTATTTCTATGACAGCAAGCGCTACGACCTGATGCGCGTGGGCCGCTACAAGTTCAACAAGAAGCTGGCCCTGGCCGCGCGCATTGCCGGCCACACCGCCGCGGAGGACATCGTGAGCCCGGTCACCGGCGAGGTGCTGCTGGACGCGGGGGAGAAGATCACGCTGGAGACGGCGTGGATGATCCAGAACGCCGGCGTCAACGCGGTGAACGTGCTGATCGAGGATCAGGTGCACAAGGTGGTCGGCAACCGCTTCGTGAACGCGGCCTCCTACCTGAGCTTTGACCCGGCCGAGGTCGGCATCAACGAGATGGTGCACCTGCCCACCCTGCAGCGCATCATGTCCCAGTCCACCGACGAGAATCTGCGCGCGAACCTGCGGGCGAACCTGCACCTGCTGATGCCCAAGCACATCACGCCCGACGACATGGTCGCCAGCATCAGCTACATGCTCGGCCTGCCCTACGGCATCGGCACCACCGATGACATCGACCACCTGGGCAACCGCCGCCTGCGCTCCGTGGGCGAGCTGCTGCAGAACC
>CAMNHF010000054.1 GCA_946538975.1 uncultured Clostridia bacterium
CGGCAAGGCGGGCTACGGCTGGGAGACGAAGATCATCGACGGCAGCGGCCAGCCGGTGAAGCCTGGCGAGGTCGGCGAGCTGTGCGTGAAGGGCCCCGGCGTCATGGTCTGCTACTACAACAATCCGGAGGCGACGGCCGAAACCCTGCGCGACGGCTGGCTGCTGACCGGCGACATGGCCCGCGAGGACGAGGACGGCTTCATCTACCTGGTCGACCGGAAGAAGGACGTGGTCATCTCCGGCGGCGAGAACCTGTATCCGGTGGAGATCGAGAACTTCCTCTCCGGCTGCCGCCTCATCAAGGATGTGGCGGTCATCGGCCTGCCGGACAAGCGCCTGGGCGAGATCGCCGCGGCCATCATCGAGACGGTGCCGGGCGTCAGCTGCACCGAGGCGGACATTCAGGAATTCTGCATGGATCTGCCCAGGTACAAGCGGCCGCGCCGGATCATCTTCGCGAAGGTTCCGCGCAACGCCACCGGCAAGATCGAGAAGCCGAAGCTGCGGCGGATGTACGGCGGCGAGGGCCTGGTCGAGAATCAGAACAATTCGTAAGAGGGCAGCATGATGAAACGACTGATGATTGGCAACGAGGCCATCGCGATGGGCCTGTACCATGGCGGGCTGGGCCTCGTCTCCTCCTATCCCGGCACGCCTTCGACGGAGATCACGGAGTTCCTGGCGAAATTCGACGACCTCCATTCCGAGTGGGCGCCCAATGAGAAGGTGGCGCTGGAGACGGCCTTCGGCGCCAGCCTGGCCGGCCTGCGCGCCGCCTGCGCGATGAAGCACGTGGGCCTGAACGTGGCCGCCGACCCCCTATTCACGATGAGCTACACCGGCGTGAACGGCGGCCTGGTCATCTGCGTGGCGGACGATCCAGCCATGCACTCCTCCCAGAACGAGCAGGACAGCCGCCATTATGCGATCGCGGCGAAGCTGCCGATGCTGGAGCCGGCCGACTCGGCGGAGGCCTATGTCTTCGCCCGCGAGGCCCTCGCGCTGAGCGAGCGCTTCGACACGCCGGTGCTGCTGCGCTCCTGCACGCGCATGGCGCACAGCCAGTGCCTGGTGGAAACCGGCGAGCGCGGCGAAGTGCCGCTGAAGGCCTATGAGAAGCAGCCCCGCAAGTATATCATGTCCCCGGCCAACGCCATCGCCCGCCATCCCCTGGTGGAGCAGCGCACGCAGGCCCTGCGCGCCTATGCCGAGGACTGCCCATTCAACCGCGTGGAGGACGCCGGCAGCGAGATCGGCATCATCACCTGCGGCACCAGCTATCTGTATGTGAAGGAGGTCTTCGGCGACAGCGTCAGCATCCTGAAGATCGGCATGCCGAACCCGCTGCCCGAGGGGCTGATCCGCTCCTTTGCCGCGAAGGTGAAGCGGCTGTTCATCATTGAGGAGCTGGATCCGGTGATCGAGACACAGGTGCGGGCGATGGGCATCCCCTGCACCGGCAAGGAGCTGTTCCCGATCCTGGGCGAGTTCAGCCAGGCCGCGATCCGCCGCGCCTTCGGCATGGAGGAGCTGCCCGCCCCCGCGGCCCCGGAGGTGCCCGTGCGCCCGCCGATGATGTGCGCGGGCTGCCCGCACCGCGGCATGTTCTACGCTCTGGCGAAGCACAAGATCACCGTGCTGGGCGACATCGGCTGCTACACCCTGGGCAGCGCGCCGCCGCTGAATGCCCTGGACTCCACGCTGTGCATGGGCGCCAGTGTCAGCGGCCTGCACGGCTTCAACGCCGCCCGGCCGGAGTATGCCAAGAAGGCGGTGGCCGTCATCGGCGACTCCACCTTCATGCACAGCGGCATCACCGGCCTGACGAACGTCGCCTACAACGCGACCAACTCCACCGTCATCATCCTGGACAACTCCATCACCGGCATGACCGGCCACCAGCAGAACCCGGCGACCGGCTTCAACATCAGGGGCGAGCCGGCCTCCAAGGTGGACCTGGAGGCGCTGTGCCATGCCATCGGCATCCGCCGCGTGCGCGTGGTCGATCCCTATGATCTCAAGGCCTGCGAGGCCGCCGTGCTGGAGGAGCTGGCCGCGGAGGAGCCCAGTGTCATCATCTCCCGCCGCCCCTGCGTGCTGCTCAAGGATGTGAAGCGCGGCCTGCCCCTGCGCGTCGACCCGGACAAATGCCGGGGCTGCCGCCGCTGCATGGGCCTGGGCTGCCCGGCGGTGAGCATGAAGAACGGCAAGGCGCGCGTGGACGCCACGCTGTGCGTGGGCTGCGGCGTCTGCCGGCAGCTGTGCGCCTTTGACGCGATCGGAGGGGAAGAAGCATGACGACAAGCATGATGATTGTGGGCGTCGGCGGCCAGGGCAGCCTGCTGGCCTCCCGCCTGCTGGGCACCCTGCTGACGGACGAGGGCTATGACGTCAAGGTGAGCGAGGTGCACGGCATGAGCCAGCGCGGCGGCAGCGTGGTGACCTACGTGCGCTTCGGCGACCGGGTCTATTCGCCCATCGTGACCCGCGGCGAGTGCGACTGCATCATCTCCTTCGAGAAGATCGAGGCGGCGCGGTACGCGGCCTGCCTCAAACCCGGCGGGCGCGTCATCGTGAACACCCAGCAGATCGACCCGATGCCGGTGATCACCGGCGCGGCGGAGTACCCGGAGGACGTGCTGGACGGGCTGCGGGCCCAGGGCGTGCAGGTGGACGCCTTCGACGCGCTGAGCCTGGCCCTGGAGGCGGGCAGTCCCCGCTGCGTGAACATTGTGCTGATGGGGCGCTTTGCCGCCGGCTTCGGCGTGGAGAAGGAGCGCTGGCTCGCGGCCCTGGAGAAGGTGATCCGCCCCAGGCTGCTGCCGATCAACCGGATCGCATTTGAGAAAGGATGGGAGGCGCGCACATGAGATACTTCCACGAGACTGCCGAAACCATGCCGGCGGAGCAGATTCGCGCGCTGCAGTCGGAGAAGCTGTGCAGGCAGGTCCGGCATGTATGGGATCACGTCCCCTTCTACCGGAAGAAGATGGAGGAGAAGGGCCTCCGGCCGGAGGACATCCGCTCCATCGACGATCTGCACCTGCTGCCCTTCCTGACCAAGGCGGACCTGCGGGACTGCTATCCCTGCGGGCTGCTGGCGGTGCCCAAGGGCGAGTGCGTGCGCATTCAGTCCACCTCCGGCACGACCGGCCGCCGCGTGGTCGCCTTCTACACCCAGCACGACGTCGACCTGTGGGAGGAGTGCTGCGCCCGCGCCCTGGTCGCCGCCGGCGCGGACAACGAGGACGTGGTGCAGGTGGCCTACGGCTACGGCCTGTTCACCGGCGGCGCGGGCCTGAACGGCGGCTCCCACAAGCTGGGCTGCCTGACCCTGCCCATGTCCTCCGGCAACACGGACCGGCAGATTCAGTTCATGATGGACCTGGGCGCGACGGTGCTGTGCTGCACGCCGAGCTACGCCGCCTACATCGCCGAGGCGATGCGGGAGAAGGGCATCCGGGCGGAGGACAACCCGCTGAAGGCCGGCATCTTCGGGGCCGAGCCCTGGACGGAGGAGATGCGCCGCGCCATCGAGCAGGGCCTGGGCATCAAGGCCTACGACATCTACGGCCTGACCGAGATCTCCGGCCCCGGCGTCGCCTTCGAGTGCCAGGAGCAGCAGGGCATGCACATCAATGAGGATCACTTCGCGGTGGAGGTCATCGACCCGGACACCGGCGAGGTGCTCCCGGAGGGCAGCCGCGGCGAGCTGGTCTTCACCTGCCTGGACAAGGAGGCCTTCCCGCTGCTGCGCTACCGCACGCGGGACATCTGCGTGCTGAGCCGCAAGAAGTGCTCCTGCGGCCGCACCTTCATCCGCATGACCAAGCCCATGGGCCGCAGCGACGACATGCTGATCATCCGCGGCGTGAACGTCTTCCCCAGCCAGATCGAGACCGTGCTGCTGCAGCAGGGCTACACCCCGAATTACCAGATTATCGTCGACCGCGTGAACAATACGGACACCTTCGACGTGCTGGTGGAGCTGCCCGAGGAGCGCTTCACCGATACGGTCAGCGGCGTGACGGAGCAGGAGAAGAAGCTGGCCGCGGCCATGCAGTCCATGCTGGGCATCCACCCCGTCATCCGCCTGGTCGGCCCGCACACCATCGCCCGCAGCGAGGGCAAGGCGGTGCGCGTGGTGGACAAGCGGAAGCTGACCTCCGATTCGCAGTGGAAAGGATGATGCGCGCATGGCACTGAAACAGATCAGCGTGCTGGTCAACAACCAGCAGGGCGCCCTGGCCGGCGTGACCGGCCGGCTGGCGGCCCGGGGCGTGAACCTCCGCGCCCTGTCCATCGCGGACACGGAGCGCTTCGGCATCCTGCGGATGATCGTCTCGGACAATCAGGCCGCGCTGGAGGCGGTGCGGGAGCTGGGCTGCCTGACCCAGGAGACGGAGGTCGTCGGCGTGAAGATCGGCGACGACCCGGGCAAGCTCTCCGAAGCCCTGCGCGTGCTGGACGAGGCCGGCATCAACATCGAATACGTCTACGCCTTCTGCGCCCGCACGGTCCGGCACGCCTACATGGTCATGCGCGTGGCGGACAATGCCGCCGCGGAGCGCGCGCTGACCGCCGCCGGCTATCACCTGATCACGGACGAGGACATCAGCCGCCTGTGACAAGAAAGCTCGGAGCCACACCGCCGGGAGCAGCGCCCGGCGGGTTTTCGGCTTGAATGAGGAACAACCCTGAGGGAAAACCCATGGAAGGAACGGAAACATGAATACATCACGGATTTGCCTCGCGCTGGCGCTGGCCCTGCTGTTCACGGCGGCGCTGGGCGGCGCGCGGGCGGAGACCTTTGAGGACATTCCCCTGGCGGCGGGCATGACGGAGCAGCTTCTCTCCCGGCCGCTGCCGATTGATTTCAGCGGCGGCGCGGCGCCGGCGGAGGACTGCTTTGACGGCTTCGAGGCCTACGACGATCCCACGCTCCATGTGGACATTGTGTTCAAGGAGAAGCAGATTCCCCGCGGCCTGCTGGGCTACTGGGTGGCCACGGTGCGCGTCGGCGACGCCTCCCAGCTGCGCACGGCGGCGGCGGAGTCCTTCTCGACGAACACCGCCCTGCCCGGCCCGGAGATCGCCGCCCGCGTGCAGGCCGTGCTGGCCGTCGACGGGGATTATTACGGCTACCACCGCAACGGCTACATCCTGCGGCAGGGCCAGCTCTTCCGCGACAAGCTCGACGGCGCCCGCGACGTCCTGCTGATCGACGAGGACGGCGATTTCCACGTCGTCGTCCGCCCGCCCAAGGGCACCGTCAACGACACCGTGGACGGCAAGAAGGTCATCAACGCCCTGTTCTTCGGCCCGGCCCTCGTCCTGAACGGCGAGACGACCGTCGATTTCCGCTATGACGTGATGGATCCGGACAAGCATTACGACCGCATCTGCATCTGCCAGACCGGCCTGCTGGAATACAAGATCATCTGCTCCACGGGCATGCGGGACGGCCATGTGGGAATCAAGCTGGAGGACTTCGCCGAGCTGGCGCAGGAGGAAGGCGCCATCACCGCCTACAATCTGGACGGCGGCAACTCCACGATGCTGTATTTCCACGGCGAGAAGCTCAACACGGTGGACCGGGGCAAGACGCGCGACCTGATGGACATCATCTACTTTGCCTCGGCCTGGACGGGGGAGGAGTGAGGCATGGGGGAGTGGCTCATGATCCTCGGCCTGGGCGGGTCGGCGTGCTTCGCACTGTGGGCCTGGCGGCTGCGCCGGGAAGGCCATGGGGCCGCGGCGGCGGCGCTGGGCTTTGTGCTGGCGGCGGCGCTGGGGCTGACGGTCTCGCGGCTGCTGTACGCCCTGCTGATCGAATTCGGGGACTTTGGCTATGACGGCATCGCCCTGCTGTGGACGGACGTGACGCCGGACCGGCTGTCCTTCTTCGGCGGCTGCTGCGGCGTCTGCCTGGGCGTGGCCCTCGGCTGCCGGCTGACGGGCCTCCCTGTGCTTAAGGGGCTGGACAGCTTTGCCCCCTTCGGCGCCCTGCTCGTGGCGGTGGCCCGGGCGGCGGAGCTCACGCTGGGCTCGCTGGGCGGCGGCGCGCAGCCGGCGGAGGACAGCCCCTTCGCCCGCCTGCCCTTCGCTCTGCAGGTCACGGCGGACGGCGGCTACAGCTACCGGCTGTGGGCCGTCTGCGTGCTGGAGGCCCTGCTGGCGCTCGTCTGCGTGCCCGTGCTGCTGCGCCTTGCATGCCGCCGGAGGGGGCTGCGCTTTTCGGCCGCGCTCTTCTTCCTCGCCCTGCCGCAGATCTTCTGCGAGAGCCTGCGAAAGCGGGGCATGCGCTGGGGGTTCGTGCGGCCGGAGCAGGTGCTGTGCGCGGCCGTGGCGCTGGTGCTCGTGCTGATCGCCTGCGCCCTCCTGCGCCGTGAACGGGGCTTCCTGCGCCGGTGGTGGCCCGCGCTGGCCCAGGCAGCGGGCATCGGCGTGCTGATCGGGATTGAGTTCGCGCTGGACAAGTCCGACCTGCCCTACGCGGTGTGCTACGCCTTCATGCTGGCGGTGCTCTGCGGCATGGGGGCGGCAGGCTTTGTCGCCGGGATCCGCTTGGACAGGGAAACAGCATAAAAAACGACGCGCCCGCGGCAGCTGCAGGCGCGTTTTGCGCATCATGGAAATCACTTCTTATCGCATCACGGAATCGTTTCAGGAGAAGAACAGAGGAGGACGCAAGCATGGATTCGACGGCATTTCTGCATCTGGTGCGCGCGACGGAGACGCCCCGCGGCACGGCGGCGCTGTGGTGGCTGGGCCAGATGGGCCTGTGGGTCAAGCTGGGCGGCACGGTGCTGAGCATTGACTACTACGCCTCCCGGGACGCCGAGCGCCTGGTGCCGCCGCCGGTGCCCGCGGAGGAGGTGCGCGGGGTGGACGCCTTCCTCGGCACGCACGACCACCTGGATCACATCGACCACGAATCCTGGCGCATCTGGGCACATAACTGCCCGGAGGCGGTCTTTGTGTTCCCCCGGCTGCACGCGGCGGCCATCACGGCGGACGGCATCGCACCGGAGCGGCAGCGGGGCCTGTGGGACGGCGGCGCCTGCCGGGTGGGGGAGGTCACGATCCGCGCGGTGGCGGCGGCGCATGAGTTCCTGGCCCCGGATCCGGCGACCGGCCTGCACCCCGCCCTGCAGTACGTCATCGAGGGCAACGGCGTGAGAATGTGGCACGCGGGCGACACGGTGCGCTACGAGGGCATGCTGCCGAAGCTGCAGGCTCTGGGCCCGCTGGACGCCGCCCTGGTGCCCATCAACGGCCGCGACGCCGTGCGCTACCGCCGCAATTGCATCGGCAACATGACCTTCCAGGAGGCCGCCGACCTGGTGGGCGAGCTCCGCCCCGGCCTGGCCATCCCCGGCCACTGGGATCTCTTCCCCGGCAACACCGCCAACCCCGCCGACTTCACCGCCTACCTCTCCGCCAAGTATCCGCAGCAGCGGTGGAAGGTGCCGGGGTATGGGGAGACGGTGTGGGTGGAAACACCCGCAAACCCGGATGGGGCGAAGGATGCGGGATAATGTCTTGTCGGCAGCCCGCGAATGTGGTAAAATGCGTACAACGCAACCAATTTGAACCTGGCGCGTCATCGGAGAAGGGAAGAATGCTGCATGAAAAAGCTCACTGTGTGCCTCGCGCTGGCGGTACTGCTCGCGCTGCTCAGCCTGTGCGCGGCGGCGGATCAGCAGTTCACCGTCGGCGGAACGGTCTTTTTCGGCCGCTACGAGCAGGACAACAAGAATGAAAACGGCGAAGAGCCCATCGAGTGGCAGGTGCTGGACGTGAAGGACGGCAAGGCCCTGCTGATCAGCAAGTACGCGCTGGACTGCATGCCGTACAACAACACAAAAGAGGATACGACCTGGGCCCAGAGTTCGATCCGCAGATGGCTGAACAACATCTTTTTCAACGATGCTTTCGGGAAGGATGAATCCGCCATCATTCTGGAGACAACCGTGTCGAATGTCGGCGAGGGGCAGGTTGGCTGGACGACAGACGGAGGCCAGGCCACCAACGACAGGCTTTTCCTGCTGAGCGTGCGCGAGCTCGGTATGTATTTCACAACGGAGGACACCTACAAGACCTCCGGCACCGAATATGCACGAGACAAGGGCGCGAAATTCCTCGGCATCACGACCATAGGCATCGACAAGGCGGACTGGTGGCTCCGCTCCCCGGGCACGGAGCAGCACGATGCTGCCTATGTGGGCGCGCTGCGCAACATCGTCACCAAGGAAGTCAACGCGTCCATCGGCATCCGTCCGGCGATGTGGATCACGATCACGGGCGATCAGTCCGCACTGCCCTACACGGTGCTGCAGCAGGCGAACCAGTATATGGAGCAGCAGGATTACAGTGAGGCGGCGAGGCTCTATGAAAGCCTTGGCAGCTATGCGGACTGCGTGCAGCTGGCGACAGAGGCGCGGTATCAGCAGGCCTGCCAGGCTGAGGAGAAGCAGGAGTATGCTTCTGCGGAGAGCCTTTTTGAAGCGCTGGACGACTACAAGGATTCATACGATAGATTGCGGAACTGCCGTTACACCCGTGGCATATCATCCTTGAAGAATGCAGATTATGATAAAGCAATTGAATTGTTTACTGAGGTGGGGCAGTATAAGGACAGTATGTATTACCTTGAACAATGCTTTAAGAAAAAGAATTATGAAATCCTCTATTTTACCGATGCGGAAACAGTGAATACCGGTCATGATAACGGATATTTCAACAAAAACGCGCTTTCTGATAAAGACCTTCATAGCGGATGGAAAATGGGTACATTCATTGTCAGCGGATTTACTACGAAGACAGATGACGATGGTATCCCGGTCATCCTGAAAAAAGTTGGGGATACTGTTACACTGTGGTTCAGACTGGAACAGAACATTGACGAACTAAACAAGCCGGGGAGCAATTTGAGTGTTTCAGACGACAAGAATGGCTGGAGCGCCAAATTTGATGAAGAGGAGATAAAAGAAGGATTTGGCCGAGGCACGTTGATCGTGGAGAAGAAAGATGCACGGTCGCAGGAATTGAATAAAGCGCAGGTGTATACTAACTATTTGGCAGCAAGAGCGACCAGTGGAGCACGAACAGAGGTGGTGCTGAACGAAGAAGGTGACTATACCATCGCCCTGTACTATGAAGTATGCCATAAATATGGCATCGGCGGCGCGATGAATGAGTTTCAGAATTATGCGATCTACATCGATTTCAAGATTCGCAACGGTAACTGTATGGTGTTCCCATTCGACGTGGTGACAGGATCGGAATTGCAAAACACATCTGTCACGCAGAATGGCTTCTATCTTGATCTTGCCCGGTCGCGTGATCTTAAGATTAACGTTGTGTATTCGATTCTGGTGAATAATGGCGTGGGATTCGTGGAAGATGTGCGCCAAAATGCGCCGGCCAAGGATGGGGATCGATACGTTAAAGAAGGCATCTATACCATCACTGTCGAAAACGAATACACCGGGGAAACCACAACAAAGACGATTTTTGTCGGCACGGATGAACTCTTGCAGAAGTATATTTCCATGGGCTTCTCTGAAGACCGCTTGCAGTAAGAGGAGGGAGAAGAATGAAGAAATGGCTTTCTTTGCTGCTTTGCCTGACAATGCTGTGCACCTCCGTACCCGGCTGCGGGGAAGATGCAGCTGAAAACCTCTCTCCGCAGTTTTCCGGCCCGAATGATCCTGCTTACATTCAGTATCTGGAAGACATGGCATACGCCGGCATGGAAGAGAGCTTTTCCGGAGAAGAATACTCGGTGGAAAGTGTCCGTGCGGTTTATATCTCTCAGGAATACCTTGACGAGTTGGAATTCAATTCTCGGCAAAACATCTTCTTTGGGTTTACGCTTGAGGAGGTTTTGGAAACATTTGGCGAAGACCGCTATGTTTTCACGCTTGGCGAGAATCATGAAACAACCGTGATCCATGTCCATGATGCGGACTTCGAGCGCGACTATTCGCAAATCCTGCGGAATGTGGCGATCGGTGGAGGCGTGATATTGCTTTGCATCACAGTCTCTGTACTCACAAGCGGTGCTGGTACGCCGGTTTGTGTGCAGGTCATACATGCAATTGCAGCAGGCGCAGCAACGGAGGCAATGCGAGAGAGCGTAAAGGGCGCTGTCTATGGAGGGCTTGGAGCGGCAATCTGCCAATGGAATGAAACGGGAAGTATCGATGACAGCATATACGCGGGGTTGAGCGCGGCCAGTGAAGGATTCAAGATGGGCGCAATCATTGGCGCGGTCGAAGGCGGCATAAAGGGTGGGATCGAGTACATGATCTACAGCCGCTTGCCCAGTAGGCCTATAGATACGAATAAAATTGATATAGAACAAGCTGATTCTAATGATTACAACATAAAGCTCAGTAATGAGAGCAACAAGAATACCATTCCAACACCTTATGAATCACAGGATGACGCGCAGCGGCTTTTCGATACCATGGGAAACTCCGAAAGCCAGGTGGCATTTTTGAACGGTGAAGTGGTTCATGGAAAACCAGATGGGTGCGGTATCCCGGATTTCATTCTGAAAGATGAGAATGGATTCATCAAAGAAGCATATGAAGTCAAGAATTACGATTTGGTACACAACAAGGCATCGATGCTGTCTGTACTGAGAGACGAGTTGAGCAATCGTGCCGTCAATCTTCCGGAAGGTGTCCAGCAGCACGTAGTGTTGGACGTGCGCGGAAGAGGCTATGAGGTGGAATTTGTGGAGGGCATTAAGCAGGAGATAATTGATGCTTTCTCCAACATCTGCCCTGGCATGAAAGTCTTTGCAATGTGGTAATCCCCCCAAAAAAACCACCACGCCGCTGCGAATCACACGGACGATCCGCAGCGGCGTGTTTTGTTTTCACTTCCTCCTCCACCTTAAGCACCACACCAGCAGCATGCCGTCGAGGGTGCCGAAGACGAGGCCGAAGAGGCTGCCGAGGAAGCTGCGCATCAGGCAGGAGAGCAGCACGGCGGCCAGCAGCAGGGCGGGGAGGAGATACCACAGGCGGGCCCGCCAGCTGGCGGTGCGCAGGGGCGGACGGTCGAAGAAGACATAGAGGCACAGCGCGGTCATGCTCAGCAGCGCGCAGCCCGAGGCCGCCTGCCACACCGCGAGCTCGCCCCTGGCCAGGAAGGCGGGCAGCAGCACGGGCAGCAGGGCCGGCAGCGCGCACAGCATAAGGTTCAGCCGCGAGGGCGAGCCGGGCCGGTTGAGGCTGTCGCCCTGGCCGATGCGCAGCGTCAGGGCCGCAAAGGCCGCCGCCACCGCCCACAGGCCGCAGCCCGCAGCGATCGCCGCCACCGCCAGCGCCACGGTCAGCGCGCGCCCGCGCATCAGACGGCTGGCCCGCTCGGCCCGATCCTTCCACATGGTCTGCACCGGCGCGGAGAAGTCCTTGTCGTCCTCCATCGGCGTCACCGCCATCACGCCCTGCTGCGGCAGCTGCGCCACCTCCATCGGCTCCTGCAGAATCTCCATCGCGGCGTTCAGCTCGGCGCGCGGGGCCGGCTGCAGCAGGGTCTCCACGCCCTCGTCGCGCAGGTCCTGCCTGGCGCGCAGGAAGGTCACGGACACGGCGGCCTGCTCCTGCACGTACACCGCGCCCAGGTAGGTCAGCGGGCCGGCGCCGCGGTTTGTGATGTCGCAGGTGGCGTAGCAGATCGCGCCGGGGGCCAGCTGCTCAATCCTCGCGCGGTCGCGCTGGCCGATGGCCCGGGCCGTGCCGGCCTGGATGTAGGTGCAGCGCCGGGCCAGGCCGATGTCCCCGACGAACCACGCGCGCTGCCGCAGGCCGTCCAGCACCAGCGGGCCCTCGCAGCCGTCCACGCGGGCCGTGTTGATCCTCGGGTGCTTCCGGCGGAAATTGTCCGCGTCGATGCGCAGGCCGCGAATCCATTCGCCGCGCCGCTCCGCCGGGGGAAACAGCCCGCCCGAGGGCAGCTCGTCCTGTGTCAGGGCGATGGCCGCCGAGAGCATCAGCGCGCCTTGCTGCCTGCGGAAGTCCTCCTCCGGCACCGGGTCCAGCGGCGCCCAGACCGTTGCGCTCAGCCGGTGCTGCCCGGTGATCAGCGAGGGCGGCACGGCCACCGCCTTCAATTCCTCGCGCGAGAGCTCCTCCGGCTCCAGCAGCCAGTCGGCGATCTGGTGCGGCTTCTCCGTCTGCCTGAGCCGCCATTTCCAGATGTAGAAGGCCGCCGCGGCCGCCAGCGCCATCCCCAGATACACAATCAGCAATACCATCACCGCCTTCGGCAGAATGGGGAAAATTTCACGTGAAATCCGGCTCATCCGGCAGCGCCTCCTGCGGGGCCGGACTTCCCGCACCGGTCTGCGCGACGCGGCCCAGGCCCTCCGCGCTCAGGGACACCTGGTAGGTGCGGCGGTCGGGGCTGCCGTCCAGATCGCTTTCGTCGGTGCAGGTCACGAAGGTCTGGATGCCCTCCAGCTCGCGCAGCAGGCGTGTGCGGCGGGTAATGTCCAGCTCGCTCATCACGTCGTCCAGCAGGAGCACGGGGGCCTCGCCGGCCTGCTCGCGGAAGACGTTCAGCTGCGCCAGCTTCATGCTCAGGGCGGCGGTGCGCACCTGGCCCTGGCTGGCGAACTGCTTCATCGGGCGGCCGTTCAGCGTCAGGTCGATGTCCTCCCGGTGCAGCCCCGCGCCGGTGGCCCCGCGCAGCACGTCCTCCTCGCGGCGGGCGCGCCAGGCTTTCAGAAGGGTCTCCTGCACGTCGGCGTCCTCCGGGCAGCAGCACAGATAGCGCATCTGGAAGCGCTCCTCCGGGCGGCCGCTGATGGCGGCGTATTTCTCCGCGGCGGCGGCGGCGGTCTGCGCGATGATCCGGCGGCGCACCGGGATGATCACGGCGGCGGCGCGGGCCATCTCGTTCTCGAAGGCGTCCATCACGTCGCCGGGCAGCGGGCGGCGCTCCACGCGGCTCTGGCGCAGCAGAGCGCCGCGCTCCTCCATGGCCTTCTGGTAGAGCTGCAGGGCGATGAAGTACTTCTGCGACAGCTGGCTGCAGAGCATGTCCGCGTAGCGCCGCCGCGCGGAGGGCCCCTCCCGCACCAGCGAGAGATCCTCCGGGGAGAAGATGACGCACTGCAGCCGGCCCATCAGGTCGCTGAGGCGGGCGGCGCGCTTCCGGTCGACGAGCACCTGCTTCTTCTTCGCCTCGCCGGGGGTCAGCTTCACCGCGACCTCCCCGCGCAGGCCGCCCCGCTCCACGGCCACCTGGCACAGGGCAAACTCCTCCCCGCGGCGGATGACCTCCCGATCCTGCGCGACGCGGTGGCTGCGGCCCAGGGCGCAGTAGTGGATCGCCTCCAGCAGGTTCGTCTTGCCGGAGCCGTTCTGCCCGAAGAACAGGTTCAGCCCGGGGTGGGGCGACAGCGTCAGCTCGTCATAATTGCGGAAATTCCGCAGCCGCAGCTGCCCGATCTGCATGCGCCTCACCTCCCGCCCGATTTGATGGATAACATAATTTATTTCGACATTCGCGCGCGGATTCCTCTTTTCGGGGGCAAAAGGCTTTCCCTGCACGGCGGAGCGGAAAGGCTGAAACTGCGGATTGAATTGTCACAAAAGCTGCGGTATAATGGATTCGCCGCAATCAAAACCGAACACCGACAGCCGAAGGAGATGGAAACCGATGAAATCACCCGTGAAGCGAACCGCCCCAAAGAGGTGCATTGCGCTGCTGATCGCCCTGCTGCTGGCTTGCGCAGCGCTGCCCCTTGCCGCAGCGGCGGAGAGCCTGTTTCCCAGCCCGGACGAGCTGTTTGGCGTGACAATGCCGGACATCCGCTACGCGGTGAAACGCGAGGCAGACGAGAAGACGGAAACTGATGAAGGCCAAACATTTACGTATACCGGCTTTACCAAGCAGGACTACGCTGCCCTTGACGCTTATCTTGCTTCCGGTGGACTGAAGGAGAAATGCCATGAGTTGATCGATGGCATCCTGACGGTTATGCTGACCAAGGATGACGCGGACATTACGCTTCGTTATGCCTACGGAGAGCGGAAAGCGACGTTGGTCTATCCGGCCGGGACAAGGCTTGAGAAGATGGCACACAAATCCGGAAATGAAACAATTCTGCCGGATCTGCGCTACCAATTTGGCATTGCCATCCCCGATTTGAGCGGTCAGCTTCCCTTACACCCCAGGGCCCAAAAGGTGAAGGAAGGCACACTTGACGTGATTCGATACCCGGAAGTGTCGCGGGCTGATTATGCTGTGATCAACGAGCATTTGACCGCGCTGAACTATGAAACCCTCGAGTGGCACGCAGACGGCGGCGTGATGTTTGCTACCATTACGGACAGCAAGGGTGCCCTGACCCTGCGCTACGAATTACAGGAACAGCGCTTCTCGTTCATCTGCCCGGAACTATATTACCTTGACGACAGCCGGAGCGCTGAAATGGCGAAGGATGTCAGCCCGGTACTGCCCGATCTGCAGGAAGCCATGGGCGCGATCCTTCCCAGGATTTCTACAGCATTGCTGCGCTACCCGGACAGCGAGGAGAACGGGGAAGAGACCTACAGCGAGGTTTATCAGAACTTCAGCCCGGAAGACTATGCGGTGTTCAGTGCTTATCTGCTGGATAAGGGCTGCACGGTGGGAAACTATTATGTCAATGATACCGGTGAGCTTGTGATCCCGCTGAGCATCGGGACGTCCGGCTTTACCTTTACATATGATCAGGTGGGCGGACGGGCTATTATGGACTACCCTGCCGGAGCACAACTGGAGCCTGTTTTCGCCGCGTCAGCCGCAGCCACGCCTACACCGCGCCCCACGGTCATGCCCACAGCAACGCCAATGCCGACCACTCCGCCGAAGAATTACAGCGAGTCTGAATGCTGGGCAAGGGCCAGAAGCTATTTCAATAACCTTGCCTGGAAAAACCCGTCTTCTGTCACCATCCACAGTTATTCCACGTCCCCCAGTGACGGCGGGTATGTGTTCTATATCGATTATTCCGCTATGAATGGCTTTGGTGGGTATAACCGTGAAACATACATGATCAAGGTCAACTGGACAACCGGGCGGATCGAATACGCCTACAGCTTCTGAGGAGGAAACGGGCATGAAAAGACGGATTATTGCTGTGCTGTTGTGCGCCTGCCTTTCTGTTGTCTCATTTGCTCATGGGGAAGGCCTTCTGCCGACTTTGTCCAACGCTTATGGCATTGCGATGCCTTCTCTGACAGAAGCACTGCACCGGTATCCGGAACGCGAAGAAATTTTGGGCGGCACAGCGGTGGAGCATTGGGTGAGTATTACCGAGGACGACTTCAATGCTTTTGGCGTTTACCTCAAAACAGCCGGAGCCACGCTGCAGGACTACAGGGTGGAGGGACTTGTGTTTACGGCAACCATTGCAAAGGGTGGGCGTACCTTCGACTTTGTGTTTGACACGGGTGCAGATACAGCAGTTGTTACTTACCCTGCAGGAACCTATGATGAACGCCTGTTTTCGGTAAAATCTATCTGGAACGCAGCGGAAAAAGCAGAACAGGCAGGACGGTATGCCGAAGCGGCAGAGAAGTATTCCAGCTTGAATTCCTACGAAGGAGCTGCGGAGCCATATCACAATGCAGATCAGTGTGAGTTGCGGTGCTACTATGAGATTGGCGAGGAGAAACGCGCTGCGCAGGACTGGGAAGGGGCTGTGGCTGAATTCAGAAAGGCTGGGGGCTACAGTGACGCGACAACACAGATCAATGCGACCCGCTATGTAGAAGGGGAAGCCAAGCGAGCTGCACAGGACTGGGAAGGTGCGGTGACTGCTTTCGAAAAAGCCGGCAGCTATAGTGACGCGGAAGTGCAAATTAGTGCAACTCGCTATGCAGAGGGAAAAGCCAAGCGAGCTGCACAGGACTGGAACGGGGCTGCGATAGCCTTTACACGAGCAGGTGATTACAAGGATGCGCTTGAGCAGATTAGTGCAACCCGATATGAGCAGGCCGAGATTCTTGAAACAGAAGGAAAGCAAGACGAAGCAAGCACTTTATTCGTCAGTTTGGGAAACTTCAGAGATGCAAAAGAGCGTGCATATAAACCTTACTATTCTGAAGGTGAGAAAAAACGAGCAGAACAGGACTGGGATGGGGCGGTTTTAGCGTTTGTGAAGGCCGGGAGCTATAGTGATGCGGAAATACAGATTAGTATAACTTACTATGCTGAAGGGGAAGCCAAGCGTGCTGCGCAAGACTGGGAAGGGGCTATTGTTGCGTTTAGTAAAGCGGGAGACTACGGCGATGCGGCGATGCAAATCAAAGCAACCCGTTATGCGGAAGGAGAAGCCAAACGTGCTGCGCAAGACTGGGAAGGGGCTGTGCTTGCATACCAAGAGGCTGGTCAATACAGTGATGCAAAAACACAGATCACGGAGACTCGTTATCAGCAGGCAACTGCGTTGCTTAACAGAGGAGATGCTGATGGAGCTCTTGTGATATTCAATAGCATCAAGAATTATAAAGATGTTGGAAGCCTTCTTTTGAATAATAAGAGCCTTATAGCTGCAGCACGTAAAGTGAGGACTAAGTTGTTCAGAACGGTTGGCGAGACTGTCAAATTCGGGCATTATCCGCAGTCAAGTACGGGGAAAGACAATACGGAGATCGAATGGATTGTACTAGCGGTAGATGGTAACAAGGCGCTGTTGATTAGCAAATATGGATTGGATGCCAAACCCTTTAACGAAAAGTGTGCGGATGTCAAATGGGAGCGGTGCTCACTACGCAAATGGCTGAACAAAGAATTCCTAGCTAAAGCATTCAATAGCAATGAGCAGAAAGCAATCCTGACCACGACGGTCGATAACAGTAAGAGTCAGGGATACTCAGAATGGATATCAAAAGGGGATAACAAAACACAGGATATGATATTCCTGCTGAGTTTTGCTGAGGTGGGGAAATACTTTGGCGTACAATACAGTAACAGCAGCAACAACACAAAGTCACGCGTGGAACCGACGGAGTACGCGATAAAGAACGGAGCAGAAACAAGTAAAAAATACAAAACATCGGATGGCGTCAATGCTGGTTGGTGGTGGCTACGTTCTCCGGGGCGAGGAGGGAGCGTTGCCTCCTATGTATATCCCAGTGGCTCCCTTGGTTACTTCCTTGTCGACGAAGACAGCATTTGCGTCCGCCCCGCTTTGTGGATCAATCTTGACTCCGACATCTTCTGATCGGGAATCTCCTGCGGTCCCTATGCGCCTGATCGAGTCCGGCTGCGCGTGCACCGTGCAAGAAAACCTCCTGCCCCCGAAATGAGGCCTTTGGGAAAGGATAGGGGCCTGGGGGAAGGGAAAGCC
>CAMNHF010000055.1 GCA_946538975.1 uncultured Clostridia bacterium
CACGATGATGGGCAGCGGGAAGCCGATGACGAAGCCGATGATGCAGATCAGGAAGGTGTTCTTCATCAGCGGCCAGAACTGCGGATCGGAGAAGAAGCGGTTGAAGTTGTCGAAGCCCACCCAGATGGTGTCGCTGGACAGGATCGGGTCGCCGGGCATGAAGTCCTGGAACGCGATCAGCACGCCGTAGATGGGCATGTAGTTGAACAGGAACACCACCAGCACGGCGGGGATGATCATGATCAGGTACGGGGAATTCTCCACGAACGTCTGCAGCCGCTTGGACATGGTCGGCTTCTTTGCCTTGGGCTGCGGCGCCGCGGCCGGAGCTTGTCTGGTGCCTTGCATTGTATCCCTCCTCCTTGATACAGATGTGAAAACGGTGCATCGCGCGCTTCCGCGGTATGCCGGTCTTCGGAACGCCTCCTTTCCGAATGCGGAAGCAGCCGGGTCTGAACGCAACGGGTATGTCTCCGGACGGTGGAACGGCCTCCGGCACGCAGACCGGTCCGACACGACATTTCCCACTTGTTTGCATCTTACACGAAAATTTACAGAATGTCAATAGAAAAGTGAGATCTGTTGTGTAAAATGTCCTGTTGGCGGCCAGGTTCCGCATGAAATTGACAAATCAGCGCGGCTGCGGGGATCTGGAGTTTACATTATGTAAACTTGCGCGGGGCTCTGCTTTATGATACAATCAGGATAGCAACAGGAAAGGATTGTTTCCATGCCAGCAAAGAGAGTGACCATGCAGGACATCGCGGATGCCTGCGGTCTGTCCAGAAACACGGTCTCCAAGGTGTTCAACGGCCGCGGCGCCGTGCCCCGGGCCACCCGGGAGCTGATCATCCGCACCGCGGAGGAGATGGGCTACGGTGCGCCGGTGGAGCATGCCGCGTCCGCCGGAAAGCAGGCGCAGGGCTGTATTGCGCTGCTGACCTGCAATCTGCCCAGGGACGCGCATTTCGGCACCTTCCTGCTGTCCACCTTCAGCGACCTGATCAGCAGGGCGGGCTACACCCTGAAGATCTTTGAGATCTCCGCCGAGGAAACCCGACAGAAAAAGCTCCCGCCCTTCTTTGACCGGGAACGGGTGATGGGGATCCTTTGCATTGAAGTTTTTGATACGGACTATCTGGCCATGATCTGCGGCCTGGGCCTGCCCACCATCGTGATCGACGGCCCGCGCCATGCTGTCTCCACGCTGATGTCCTGCGACTTTGTCTCCATGGACAACATCGCCGCCGAAATCACCGTGGTCAGCCGTCTGGTGGAGATGGGCGCGCGGCGGATCGGCTTTGTGGGCGACCGTGAGCACTGCTGCAGCTTCTACGAGCGCTGGTTCGGCTACAGCATCGGGCTGCGGGATACGGGCCTCCCGCTGGACGAGAAGCTCTGCATCCTGGCCCCGGACAGCGCCGCCTACGACGATACGGACTGGCTGATCCGGCAGATGCGGCAGATGCCCGGCCTGCCGGACGCGTTTGTCTGCGCCAACGACTTCCTGGGCATCCACATGATGAGCGCCCTGAAGAAAATGGGGCTCTCCATCCCGAAGGACATCATGGTGACCGGCTTCGACGGCACCTCCCAGTCCGCGCTGGTGGAGCCGCCGCTGACCACGGTGGCCATCCCCGGCAATGACATCGGCCGCATCGCGGCGAATCTCCTGCTCTACCGCATCAGCCAGCCCGGCATGCCCTTTGTCTGGACGCGGGTGAAGACCACCCCCGAATGGCGGGAGAGCACAAGACACTGAACGGACGCGGGAGGGATTGGCCATGTCGCTTGCTGCCCATGTCATGCGGTTCATGTTCGCCCGCTCAGACGCGAAGCGGGACGCCGGCCTGTGCATTCCGGCGGAGGTCGAATACCGGCGGAATCTGCCCTATCTGCCGGGCGGGGCGGCCCACACCCTGGACATCTGCTGGCCGAAGGCGGAGCGGGCCTGCTGGCCGCTGATCGTCAGCATCCACGGAGGCGGCTACGTCTACGGCAGCACAAAGCAGTACCAGTTCTACTGCGCCGACCTGGCCCGGCGCGGCTTTGCGGTGGTCAATTTCAACTACCGCCTGGCCCCGCGGCACCGCTTTCCCGCCCCGCTGGAGGACACAAACGCCGTCTTCGCCTGGCTGCGGGCCCATCGGGACGCCTATCCCGTGGACCTGGACAATGTGCTCCTCGTCGGGGATTCCGCCGGCGCGCAGCTGGCCAGCCAGTACGCTGCGATCTGGGCCAGCCCTGCCTATCAGGCTGTGATGGGCATCGTGCCGCCGGCCTTCACGCTGCGGGGCGTCGGGCTGAACTGCGGCATGTACGACCTGCGCGCGATGATGGGGGAGGACTCCCTGCGCAGCGTGCTGCGGGACTACTTCACCCGCCATCCGGAGCGCTTCGGCGAAAAGCTGAACCCGCTGGCGTACATTGACGGCCGCTATCCGCCGGTGTCCATCTTCAGCGCGAAGGGCGACTTTCTGCTGGCCCACTGCGGGCCGATGGCCGCCCTGCTGCGGGAGCGCGGCGTGGATTGCGACTGCCATGTCTACGGCGACGAGACCACCGGCCACGTCTTCCACCTGGATCCCCGCTCCCCGATCGGCCGCCAGGCCAACGATGAGCAGATCGCCTTCCTGCGGCAATTCCTGACGGACGGGAGCCGGCCTTCATGACCAATGAAAACAAATGAAAACCCCGGCTGTGCCCGCGCTTCACGACAACGGTGAAGCAGGCGCAGCCGGGGCTTTTTTCGATCAATCAGATTTCCCGGCAGAAGGCGAGGATCTCGGGCCGCCGGGCTTCCACCATTTCGCGGAATTCCACCGAGGTCAGCCCCAGATGGCCGCTGCGTTCGATCTCCAGATGGCCGTAGAAATGCTCGATGCTGCCGATGATCCGCTCGCATTCGTGCATGCCGGGGCCGGTGCGCAGGGCGATGGCATAGCCGCGCTTCCCGCGGGGGATGGCGGCGTGGGGCTCGTGGGTGTTGCACCAGGGCGTGCAGCGGTCGATGAAGGCCTTGAACTGTCCGGGGATGTCTGCCCAGTAGGAGGGCGCGACGCAGAGAATGACGTCCGCTGCCGCAAACTCTGCCATCAGCGCGGTCACGTCGTCCTGCAGGACGCATTGCGCGGTGGCATGGCAGCTTCTGCAGCCCCGGCAGAAGGCAAAGTGATAATCGTCGATGCAGACGGTTCTGGTTTCATACCGCTCCGCCAGCGCCTCCGCGGCGATGCGCGCGATCTCCGCGGTGGCGCCGCTGCGGACCGGGCTGCAGTTGATGATCAGGGCTTTCATGCGTTCTCCTCCGTATGCGGCCGCTGCCCGTCTCACATCCGGACGAAGGCCAGGCAGTCCCATTCCTTTGCGGGCACGAAGCCGGCGGCGCGGTAGAAGGCCTTCGCCTCCGCGGTGTCATCGGTCAGCAGCACGGTCTGGCAGACGGCCGCGTACCGCCGGAGCAGGGCCTGCACAAGCGCGGTGCCGACGCCCTGCCGCCGGCATTCCGGCAACACGAGGAGGTCCTGAATGTACAGCACCGAGGCCCCGTCGCCGACGGCGCGGATGAGGCCCGTGAGGCGCTCCCCATCCCAGGCGACGAGGACGCAGAGCGAGTGCGCGAAGGCCTCGGCCAGCATGCCGGGCCGCTCCGTATAGCGCGTCCAGCCCGCGGCCGCGTAGAGGGGCAGCACCTCCTCCGGGCGGAAAACGGTGTATTCGCGGATCTCCATGGGGCGCCTCCTTACTTGTGCACGTTGTCCCAGTTCAGGCGGCCGTAGCGGCGGGTCTGCTCGAAGATCTCCGCCCGCAATTGGTCGGAGAGGGCGTCGCCGCGCACGCGCCAGTGCCAGTTATGATCCAGGTGGGACGGGTCGTTCATGCGGCCCTCGTCGCCCATGCCCAGCCAGTCCTGGATGGAGATCACGCAGATCTCCGCGCGGCACATCAGCGCGGCGCGCACGAAGACCTCGTGCATGCGGCTGTCCGGGATGCCCTCCGCGCCGAAATACCGGCGGATCATGGCCTTGTCCGCCTCGGAGAGGCCGGAGAACCAGCCGTCGATGGGCGCGTTGTCATGGGTACCGGGATAGACCACGCAGTGATCGGGGATGTTGTGGGGCAGGTAGTCGTTGGCGGCGCCGTAGTCGTCGGCCTCGAAGCCGAACTGCAGCACCTTCATGTTCGGGAAGCCGGTCTGGCGCACCATCTCGCGCACGCTCTCGGTCATGTAGCCCAGGTCCTCCACGATGACCGGCTTGTAGCCCATGTTGGCCCACATCTGCCGGAAGATCGCCATGCCGGGGCCCTTCTCCCAGTGGCCGGTCAGGGCCGTGGGGCTGTCGGCGGGGATGGAGAAATACTCGTCCAGCCCGCGGAAATGGTCGATGCGCAGCAGGTCGCACAGCTGGAAATTCTTCCACAGCCGCGCCATCCACCAGCCGAAGCCCGTGGCCCGGTGCGCGTCCCAGTTGTACAGCGGCGTGCCCCAGATCTGCCCGTCCGCGGAGAACGCGTCCGGCGGGCAGCCGGCCACCGCGGTCTGGCGGTTGTTCGCGTCCAGCTGGAACAGCTCCGGGTGGCTCCAGGCGTCCGCGCTGTCCAGGGCCACATAGATCGCGATATCGCCGATGATGCCGATGTGCCGGCTGTTGGCGTACCGCTTGAGCGCGAACCACTGCTGGAAGAACTTGAACTGCGTGTATTTGTGGAACTCCACGTCGAAGTAGAGCATGCGGTTGTAGTAGTCCACCGCGAAGCCCCAGTGCCGGCTGATGTCCTCCGGCCAGTCCTGCCATTCCCTGTCGCCGAAGTAGCTCTTGCAGGCCATGAACAGGGCGTAATCGTCCAGCCACCAGGCGTTCTCCTGGATGAAGCTGCGGTATTCCGGATCCTCCGCGATGCGGCTGCGCTCATAAGCCTTGCGCAGCAGCGGCATGCGGCTGGCGTAGAGCTTGTCATAATCCACATGCTCCGGGTCGCTGCCGAAATCCGCCGCCTCGCATTCCGCTTCCGTCAGCACGCCCTCGCCGATCAGCGTCTCCAGGCTGATGTAATAGGGGTTGCCCGCGAAGGCGGAGAAGGCCTGGTAGGGGGAATCCTTGGATTTGGTATGGTTCGGCGGATTCATCGGAAGAATCTGCCAGTAGCTCTGCCCGGCCTCCGCCAGCCCGTCCACAAAGACCCGCGCCTCCGGCCCGAAGGAGCCGATGCCGTATTTTCCCGGCAGGCTGGAAACCGCCAGCAGAATGCCCGCGCTGCGAGACATATCGATCACCCTTTCCATTATGCATCCTGCGCGGGGAACGCATCCCCGCCCGTCACTGCCGAAAGCATAGCGCGAAAAAAGCGGAAAGTCAACCGGTATTTCCCGGCGGCTTCCGCTTCACGCTGTGCGGTCCTTGCTTGCCGTCAGCCGGCCTCGCCCTGGCGGTGCGCGACCAGGCAGTCCCCGGCACAGCTGCCGTCCTGATGGGCCGGGCAGCTTTCCGCCATCCGGCTGCCCATCGCCAGCACCTTCTCCCGGATGATCTGATAGGTTTCCTCGGAGATGTCGTGCTCCATCTTGCAGGCGTCCTCCCGGGCCGTCACCGGATCCACGCCCATGCTGCAGATGTAGGCGGTCAGCGTGCGGTGCCGGTCCAGGATGCGCTCCGCGATGGCGGCGCCCTTCTCCGTCAGGGTGATCAGGCTGCCCTCGTCCATCTCGATGTAGCCGTTCTCGCGCAGCTTCTTCATTGCGAAGGAAACGGACGGCTTGGTCACGCCCAGGTGCGCGGCGATGTCCACCGAGCGCACGTAGCCCTTCTCCTCCCGGAGCATCAGAATGGTCTCAAGATAGTCTTCCGCGGACTCATGAATGTTCATGCGCGCACCTCCCTGTGACGGTTTACAGGGATATATTAGCATAATCTAACTGAAAATGCAAGCGTCCGCGTCAGGCCTCCATCACGGCGATCAGCCGGCGCACCGCATCCTGCCAGAGCGGCTTGGGGATGTTCAGGGCCGGCAGCAGGCGCACGCGGTTCTTCGCGGTCAGGCAGAGCAGGCCGGCGTCGATGGCGGCGCGGACAATGTCCCCCGCGGCGCGCTTCTCCGGCAGGATGCCGATCATCAGGCCGCGGCCGCTCACGTCCGCCACCGCCGGGGAGCGCCGCAGCTCCGCCATGGCCCACTCACCCTTCGCACGCACCTCGGCCAGCAGGGCGTCGTCGATGCGGTCGATGACGGACAGGGCGCCGGCGCAGCAGACCGGGTTGCCGCCAAAGGTGGAGCCGTGGTCGCCGGGGCCGAGGACGTCCGCGGCCTTTTCGCCGATCAGGCAGGCGCCCAGAGGCAGGCCGCCGCCCAGGCCCTTCGCGGTGGTGACCACATCCGGCGCGATGCCGGCGTGCATGTAGGCGAAATAGTCGCCGGTGCGGCCGTTGCCGGTCTGCACCTCGTCCACCATCAGCAGCACATGGTAACGCTGCGCCAGCGCCGCGGCCTCGCGGAGGAAGGCGTCGTCCATCACGCGCACGCCGCCCTCGCCTTGGATGCACTCCACCAGCACGGCGGCGGCGTTCCCCTCGCGCAGCAGCCGCTCCAGATCCGCCGCGTCGCCTGGCTCGGCATGGGCAAAGCCCGGCGTCAGCGGCTGGAACAGCTCATGGTAGTGCTCCTGCCCGGTGGCGGCCAGAGTGGTCAGCGTCCGCCCGTGGAAGGAGTTCTTCAGCGTGATGATGACATGGTGCTCCGGGCCTACCTGCTCCGCGGCCCACTTGCGGGCCACCTTGATGGCGCACTCGTTGGCCTCGGCGCCGCTGTTGCCGAAGAAGACCCTGCGAAGGCCGGTCCTTTTGCACAGCCGCTCCGCCAGCAGGGCGCAGGGCGCGGTGTAGTACAGGTTGGACATGTGCTGCACGGCGCGCAGCTGCGCTTCCACCGCCTGCGCCCATGCATCGTCGGCGATGCCGAAGGCGGTCACGCCGATGCCGCTGCCCAGGTCCACGTACTCCCTGCCGTCCTCGTCCCGGACCACGGAGCCCTTTCCGGACACGATGGTCACCGGGAAACGCCCGTAAGTATGCGCCACATAGGCGCCGTCCAGCCGCTGAATTTCACTCATGTCCGTTTCCTCCGTATCTGTCAGATCACGGTTTCCTCGTCGAAGATGCCGCCGGAGAGGGCGCTGCGGGCCGCCAGAATGTACTGCGCCGTGTCCAGCGGGTCAATGCCCAGCCGCGGGGCCGTCGCGCCCTGCTCCAGCGGGCAGGGCCGCCAGCTGTGGAGCCGCACGCTCATCGAGCCGCGCCCGCCGGAGAGAGCCGCCAGCTCGGAGGGGTAGTTCATGCTGTCGGCGGCGGGCAGGCGGCAGGTCAGCATCACGCGCTCGCCCTTGTTCTCCGTGTGCACGACCTCGCCGCGCATCAGGGCGGTGTCGCTCATCACCCGGCCGAGGCACTCGGGCGGCAGCAGGAATTTCGCCTCCAGCACCGGCTCCAGCAGCACGGAGCCGCCGTTGCGCAGGGCGTCCTGGATGCCCCAGGGCGTGGCCAGGATGAAGTCCAGCGGGTGGGTGTGCACCAGATGGTGATTGCCGCCCGCCAGCGTGATGCGCACGTCGGTGACCTCCCAGCCCAGCCGTCCCTGCCGCAGGGCCAGCGGCAGCGCCTGCTGCACCTGGTGCTGATAGCGCTCCATGATGTCCCGGACCGGCACGCGGGAGACAAACTGCACGCCGCTGCCCGGCTCGCCCGGCTCAATCAGGAAGCGCAGCACCGCCCAGCAGGGTTTGGGCATCGTGTAATGCGCGTCGCCGTAGGCCGCCCTCGCGATGGTCTCGCGGTAGATGACCGCCGGCGGGCTGAACCGCACGCGCAGGCCGAAGCGGGTGCGCAGCGTCTCCTCCAGAATCTCCAGCTGGATCGTGCCCATCACGCGCAGGTGCTCCTCGCCGACGCGGCGGACATAGCGCGCCTCCAGCAGAGGATCCTCGGCGGAGAGCTCGTCGCAGGCCTCGCGCAGGCGCTCCATGTCCTCCGGGTTCTCCGGCGACACCTGCACCCGGACCAGCGGCGTGCGCAGCCGGCCTGCGCGCACATGGCGCGGCAGCAGCTCCGCCCGGCCCAGTGTCTGCCCCACCTTCGCGCCGGACAGCCCGTAGACCAGGCCGATCTTGCCGGCGCGCAGCACGCCGCGGTCCGTGCCGTCCACGGTGCGGATCTGCGTGATCTTCTGCTCCGTCACGGCGGCCTCGCCGGTCAGCGGATCCACCCGCCCCGGCAGGGCGATGGTGTCGCGGTTGCGCATCTCGCCGCCCCACAGCCGCACCCACAGCCCCCGGCCCAGCGTCTTGTCGCGGGTCAGGGAGAACACCACGCCGCACAGCCCGTCCACCGGCCGGGGCGGCGGCAGAAAGTCGACCACCGCGTCCAGCAGGCCGGCCACGCCCTCCCCGGTCATCGCGGAGCCGCCCAGCACGGGCCAGGCCTTTCCCTCGCGGGTGAGGCGGCGCAGGGCCTCGCGAAGCTCCTCCGCGCCGATTTCCTCCCCGGAGAGGTAGCGCTCCGTCAGCCCGTCGTCCAGGCCGCAGACCGCCTCCGCCATCGCGTCCTGATCGACCAGGGGCACGGCGCTGTCCGTCAGCAGGCGGCGGATGTCCCGCAGCGTGCGCGCCAGGTCCGCCTGGGGCTGATCCAGCTTGTTCACAAACAGCAGCGCCGGCAGCCCCTGCTCCCGCAGGGCGTGGAAGAGCAGCTCCGTCTGGGGCTGCACGCCGTCCGCGCCGCTGACCACCAGCACCGCCCCGTCCAGCGCCCACAGGGCCCGCTCGATCTCGGCGGAGAAGTCCGCGTGGCCGGGCGTGTCGATCAGCTGAATCTCGCAGTCCCGCCAGCTCAGCCGTACGCAGGCCGACCGCACGGAGATGCCGCGGCGCTGCTCCACCGGCAGGCTGTCCGTGTGGGCGGTGCCCTGATCCACCGAGCCCGCCTGCCGGATCGCCCCGCCCAGCAGCAGCATCTGCTCCGTCAGCGTGGTCTTGCCCGCGTCCACATGCGCGAAAATGCCGATGTTCCGTCGCTCCACCGCCCTCACCTGCCTTTCCGGGGTGTTTGCCTTCAAGTATTGCACGTTTTCCGGCCGCGCGCAATAGATGAGGGCTGCCGCCGCCGAAAAAAAGCCGCGGAAATACAGCGCACGCGGCGGGCTTCTTCCCGCGGGCGCGCGCCAAAGGGGATTGAAACGGCGCCGCGTTTCTGGTATGATGCTGCCATCGGGCAAAAGTGCGGGGAGGTGCGGCAGATGTACTGCTATCGCTGCGGAATGTGGAAGGCGCAGCCCCTGTGTCCGGCCTGCGGGGCGGACGAAAGCCGCCGCCCTGCCCCCCGGACGGAGGAGGGAAGGGCGCTGCGGGCGCTGTTCGACACGGAGGGCGTCGGCCCCGGGCAGACGATCGGCGACGCGGATCTGTTTCTGAACTGCCTGACGGACATCCTGCCGGGGGAGCGGTACAGCATGTTCCGGCGGCAGGTGTGGATGATCGCCGGCAGCTGGGAGGTGCGCTCCCTCATGCAGAACACCCTCCGCGCCGCCGCACTGCCGGATCAGGCGCTGTATGCGGAGCTGTGCCGCCGGGCGGAGGAGACGGGCTTTGTGCAGGCGGTGTGCAGGAGGGTCGTGGACTCGCTCTATGAGATGATCGGCTGGGAGATCCCGGGGCAGGCAGCGCCGGAACCCATCCGGCCGACGGCGCAGCAGCAGACGCCGCCGCCCGTGAACCCGGCGGGGATTGAGGAAATCAGGCGGCTGTTCTTCCCGCCGCAGCCGCCCAAGCCGGCACAGCGCGCGGCGGTCCGGGCCGGGCAGGTGGTGCGCTTCGGCCGGTATCCGCATTCGGCCTCCGGCTCGGACAACACGATGATTGAGTGGCGGGTGCTGGAGGTCCGGGGGAACAGCGCCCTCCTCATCAGCCGGTACGAGCTGGACGCAAAGCCGTACAATGAGAAGATGGCCGCCGTGACCTGGGAGACGTGTAGCCTGCGCGCCTGGCTGAACGGCGATTTCTTCCGGCGGGCGTTCAACACGCAGGAGAAAAACGCGGTTGCGCTGACCCAGGTGGACAGCAGCGCGGCCCAGGGCAACAGGGCCTGGCGCACGGACGGCGGAAACGCCACGCAGGACCGGGTCTTCCTGCTCAGCTGCGCCGAGGCGTCCAAACACTTCCAGGCGGTCTGGCGCAACGGGGACAGTGCCATCGCCCGCGCGCAGCCGACCGAATGGGCGTTCCGCCACAGCGGCGCGTTTATCAACAGCGGGTACCGGACCGTTGACGGCGGTGGAGCCGGCTGGTGGTGGCTGCGCTCGCCCGGGCGCAACGCAAAATGCGCCGCGCGCGTCAGCGTCGACGGCTCACTGGGCAATAGCGACGTGGACTGGGAGATCGGCTGCGTCCGCCCGGCCATTTGGGTGCGCCTGGACGCCTGCGGCTTCTGACCTCCTCCCGGGGCGGGGGATGACTGCTTTCTGTTTTCCATCGAACACCCATTGAACTATCCATTGAACCAGATGCCAGCGGAGGTACTGCCATGCGCTTCACGAATCCCATTCTCTACGGCGACTACTCGGACCCGGATGTGATCCGCGTCGGGGAGGACTTCTACATGATCTCCTCCTCCTTCACCTATGTGCCGGGCATCCCGGTGCTGCGCTCCCGCGATCTTGTCCACTGGACGCTGATCGGCTACGCGGCGCGGCAGCTGCCCTTCGGGCGCTATGACCGGCCCGCGCACAAGTGCGGCACCTGGGCGCCGAGCATCCGCTGGCACAACGGGCTGTTCTATGTCTACGTCTGCCTGCCGGACGAGGGGCTGTTCGCCTTCACCGCGGAGGATCCCGCCGGGGAATGGGAGACCCACTTCGTGAAGGATGTCTGCGGCTGGATCGACCCCTGCCCCCTGTTCGCGGAGGACGGCAGCGCGTGGCTGGTGCACGGCTTCGCGGCCAGCCGCTGCGGCATCAACAACATCCTCTACGTGCACGCCCTGTCGCCGGACGGCCTGGAGGTGCTGGACAAGGGCCGCCTCGTCTACAGCGGCGCCGACCACGGCGATGTCACGGTGGAGGGCCCCAAGTTCTACCAGCGGGACGGGAAGTACTGGATCCTCTGCCCCGCCGGCGGCGTGAAGCCGGGCTATCAGCTGGCCCTGCGTGCGGAGAGCGTGTACGGCCCCTACGAGCGGCGCGTTGTTCTGGCCCAGGGGGACAGCCCGGTCAACGGCCCCCACCAGGGCGGCTGGGTGGACGACGGCCGCGGCGGCGACTGGTTCATCCACTTCCAGGATGTGGGCGTTTACGGCCGCGTGCCGCATCTGCAGCCGGTGGACTGGTCCGACGGCTGGCCGGTGATGGGCAATGGCGGCACGCCGGTGGCGGAGGGCGACACGGGCCTGCCCGGGGACGCGGGCTGCATCCCGACCTCCGATGATTTCGCGGAGGGGCTGGGCCTGCAGTGGCAGTGGCAGGCAAACCCGAACCCCGCCTGGTACAGCGAGCGCCGCCCCGGGCTGCGCCTGTGGGCTGCTCCCTCCGAGAGCCTGTTCCATGCGGGTCAGTTCCTGTCGCAGCTGATGCAGTACCGCGATTTCGACATGGATGTGCTGCTGCGGCCGCATTTCCAGCCCGGCGACCGGGCGGGGGCGGGCGTCGTGGGCTACACCTATCACTATCTGGCGGTCTCCGCGGGGGAGATCACCCTGTGGCGGGGCGACGTGCGGGAGATGGACCGCTTCAACCCGGAGCGGGTGACCGAGACGCCGCTGGCCTCGGCCGCGTGGGACGGCGGGCCGGTGCTGCTGCGCCTCACTGTGCGCGACGGCACGGTGTCCTTCTTCCACGGGGCGGACGCGGACAGCCTGCGCCCGATCGGCGGGGCCTGCCCGCTGACCTGCGGCGGCTGGACGGCGGCCCGGCCGGGCATCCTGTGCATGAACACCGAGGGCCATGCCGGCGGCTGGTGCGACGTGGACTTCGTCCGGATCACCCGGCGGTGAGCGCGGACACATTCACATGAATAAGCGGAGGAGTGCGCGATGAAAATCTATATCTGCGGCGATTCCACGGCGGCCAGCTATCCGGAGGAAATGGCGCCGCTGACGGGCTGGGGCCAGCTGCTGGGCGGCCTGACGGGCGGCATCCCGGTGGAGAACCGGGCGATGGCGGGCCGGAGCACGAAGTCCTTCCTGGCGGAGGGCCGCCTGCAGGCGATCGAGGCGGAGATCCGGCCCGGCGACCTGCTGCTGATCCAGTTCACCCACAACGATTGCAGTCCGCTGGTCTGGCGGCACACGGATCCCTGGACGTCCTTCCGGAACAATCTCGCGCTCTTCGTGGACACGGCGCTGCAGTGCAAGGCGCGGCCGGTGCTGATGACGCCGCTGTGCCGCCGGTACTGGCACGACGGGGAGCTGCAGCCCTCCCACGGCGACTATCCGGCGGTCATCCGCATGCTGGCCATGCAGCGGAATGTGCCGCTGATCGAGATGTATGAGGAGAGCTTCGCCCACGTGAAGGCGCTGGGCGACGAGGGCAGCCGCCCCCTGTTCATGCATCTGGCGCCGGGCGAATACCCCGGCTGGCCGGACGGCAGCATTGACGACACGCACACCCGGCGCGAGGGGGCGGAGGCCTGGGCCCATGTGGCCGCGGACGGGCTGAAGCGCCTGGGCATGATCTGACAGGAGGGCACGGGACATGATCTATGTGGTTGCAAAGGACGGCAGCGGAGACTTCACCTCCATCCAGCAGGCGATCGACGCCCTGCCCGGCGGCGGCCGGAAGCCGACCATCCTGCTGCTGCGCATGGGCGAATACCAGGAGCGCGTCGTGGTCAACAAGGACAACCTGCGCATCGTCGGCGAGGCGCGGGACCGCACGGTGCTGACGTATTCCGCCTGCGCGAAGGATCCGGACGACGACGGGACGGAGCGCGGCACCTTCCTCTCCTTCACGATGCTGGTCACCGGCCGCAATGTCGAGGTGGAGAACCTGACGATCCGCAATGACGCCGGCGACGGCCGCCAGGTCGGGCAGGCGGTGGCGGTCTACGCGGCGGGCGACCGGGGCGTGTGGCGGAACTGCCGCCTGATCGCCCATCAGGACACCCTGTTCTGCGGGCCGCTGATGCCCAAGGTGGAGGCCTTCATCGCGCCGCGGACGCACGGGGCCGAGTCCGTGCCCAGCGTGGGCGACTGCCCGCCGACCGCATCGCGGCAGTATTTCGAGGACTGCTATATCGAGGGCGACGTGGACTTCATCTTCGGGCCGTACCGCTGCTGGTTCGAGCGCTGCACCCTCTTCATGGGCGAGCGCGGCGGCTGGTACACGGCGGCCAACACCCCGCGGGAGCAGCCCTATGGCCTGGTGTTCCACCGCTGCCGCCTGACCGGCTGCTGCGCAGAGGGCGGAGCCTCCCTCGGGCGGCCCTGGCGGGCATACGCGCGCACGCTGTACCTCGCCTGCGAGATGGACGAGCACGTGGATCCGCAGGGCTTCCGCGACTGGGACGAAAAGCGGGTGATCACGGAGCGCTGCGGGGAGTGGCAGACCACGGGGGCCCGCGCGGAGCTCACGGGGCGCCATCCGGCGGAGCGGCGCCTGACCGACGCGGAGGCCGGCGCGGTGACCATTCCCGAGGTGATCGGCGGCTGGGACGGCTGGCGGCCGGACCGCCGCGTGCCGACCTGGTTCCTCTGCGGGGATTCCACGATGGCGGACTACCCCGAGGACCGCGCCCCGATGACCGGCTGGGGGCAGGCCCTGCAGAGCCTGCTGCCGGAGAATGTCTTCGTGGAGAACTGCGCGGTCAACGGGCGCTCCTCCAAGAGCTTTGTGGCGGAGAAACGGCTGGGCTTCGTGGAGCTGTGCCTGCGCCCCGGCGACCGGCTGATCGTCTCCTTCAGCCACAATGACGAGAAGCCGGATCCGCTGCGCTATACCTCGCCGCGGCTGACCTTCCCGGAGTACCTGAACATGTACATCGACGCGGCGCGGCGGCAGGGCGCGGAGCCGATCCTGGCGACGCCCATCGCGCGGCGGCTCTTCGACGGCGAGGGCCATCCGGTGCGCACCCACGGCGAATACCCCGCCGCCCTGCGCGACACGGGGGCGTGGCGCGGCGTGCGCGTCATCGAGCTGGAGCAGGCGACGATGCGGCTGCTGGAGGAGCTGGGCGAGGAGGGCTCCAAAGCGCTGTACTGCCATGTGCCCGCCGGCCACCCGAACTACCCGGACGGCGCGGCGGACAACAGCCACCTGCGCCGGGAAGGCGCGCTGCGCATTGCGGCACTCTTTCTGCAGCTGCTGCGCGGGGAGCTGGAGGTCAGCGAGGACTTCGCCGCGGCCAGCGCGGATCTCACGGAGATGATTGCAAAGGAGGATCATGTGCTGTGCTGACGGAGGATCTGCCGCATTCCGCGGAGCGCCTGGCGGAGAGCCTGATGCGCCGCCACAGGCTGCTGACCGGCCAGTGGAGCTATGACTACGGCGTGGCCTGGCGCGGCATGGAGGCCCTGTATGCCCTGACCGGCGAGGAGCGCTATGCCCGCTATATCGAGGACGCCCTGTCGCCCATCGTCTCCCGGGACGGGGAGGTGGAGGGATACGCCGCGCAGGAGCACAATCTGGACTACCTGTGCAACGGCCGCCAGCTGTGGTGGCTGTGGCGCCGCACGGGGGAGGAGCGCTACCGCCTGGCCGCCATGCGCCTGCGCCGCCAGCTGGACAGCCAGCCGCGCACGAGCGACGGCGGCTTCTGGCACAAGGACATTTATCCCTTCCAGATGTGGCTGGACGGGCAGCACATGGCGATCCCCTTCTACATTCAATGCGAACTGGAGACCGGCGGCAGCGGCCTGCCCGACGCGGCGCGGCAGCTGATCCTCGCCTGGCGGCACACGCTGAACCCGGACACCGGGCTGCCCTGCCACGGCTGGGATGAGAAGCGCGCGCAGATCTGGGCCGATCCGGTCACGGGCCGTGCCGCCCACGCCTGGGGCCGCGCGGTTGGCTGGTACATGACCGCCCTGGCCGACAGCCTCGCCCTGCTGCCGGCGGACACCGAGGGCCGGGACGAGGTGCTGCGCATCTTCCGCACCCTGTCGGAGAAGCTGCTCGCCATCCGCGAGGACGGCGTGTGGCTGCAGGTGCTGGACTGCCCGGGCCGCATGGGCAATTACGCGGAATCCTCCGGCACCTTCCTCATCCTGAACGGCCTGCTGCAGGGCGCGCGGCTGGGCATGCTCTCCCCGGAGACGGGCGCGGCGGCCATGGAGAGCTTCCGCAGCGCGCAGCGGCACTTCATCGGGCGGATGAAGGACGGGGAATACTTCGTCGCCAAATGCTGCCAGGGCGCGGGCCTGGGCGGCGCCAGCCGGCGCGACGGCTCCTTTGACTACTACATCAGCGAGAACGTCGTCAGCCATGACATCAAGACCGTCGGCGCCTTTATACAGGCGGCGGCGGAGTACCAGCGCCTGAGCGGGGAGGCCTGATCCGATGGAGCTCTCGCAGAGAATCGAACGCATGGTGGCGCGGCTGGAGCGGGAGGACGTGAACATGCACGGCCTCCTGCTGTCGGTGGGCGGCGAGCTCCGGGCCGAGGTGACCTGGGCGCCCTTCACCGTGGACGCGCCGCACAGGCTCTACTCCGTCAGCAAGACGATGACCGGCATTGCCGTGGGCATGCTGGCGGACGAGGGGAAGCTCTCCCTGGATGACCCCATCGCCGGCTTCTTTGCGGACTGGCTGCCGGAGCATCCGGACGGCCGGCTCATGCGGCTGCGGCTGCGCGACATGCTGCGGATGGCCACCTGCTACAGCCGCACGGCCTACCGCGATGGCATCGACGAAAACTGGGCGAGGGCCTTCTTCACCGGCCGGCCGACCCACGAGCCGGGCGCGCTCTTCCACTACGACACCGGCTGCTCGCAGGTGCTGGCCGCCCTGGTGCGGCGGGTGAGCGGGCAGGAGGTGGTGGACTTCCTGCGGGAGCGGCTGTGGGAGCCGCTGGGCTGCGAGGACGGGATCCGTTGGCTGCGCGATCCCTCCGGCTGCTGCACGGGCGGCACCGGGCTGTGCATGAGCCTGCGCGACCTGCACCGCACGGCCCAGTGCGCGATGGACGGCGGCCGCGGCCTGATTCCCGCCTGGTGGGCCGCGGAGATGGGCCGGAAGCACATCGACACCCCGCTGTGCGTCAATGAGGAGGAGCGTTACGGCTACGGCTGGCAGTGCTGGCGCACCCGCACGGGCTGGGCCATGTACGGCATGGGCGGCCAGCTGGCGGTGATCTGCCCGGAGAAAGGCGCCCTGCTGAGCACCATCGCCGACACGCGGCTGGATCCCTTCGGCGTGCAGCGCATCTACAACGCCTTCTTCGAGGAGGTGTACCCCTTCATCGGCGAGGAGGACATGGCCCTGCGCGCCTGGCGGAGGACGGTCCTGGCCGTGCCGGATCACGGGGAGTACGGCCTCGCGGAAACGCCGCTGTACCGCTTCCCGGAGGACAATCCGCTGCAGCTGCGCTCGCTGCGGCTGCAGGGAGACTGCCTTTTGTATGAGAACGCCCGCGGCAGGGTGGAGCTGCCCTTCGGCCGCGGCAGCTGCCTGTCCACCGTGTGGCCCGGCTGGCCGGAGGTGCCCGCCCTTTCCAGCGGCGGCT
>CAMNHF010000056.1 GCA_946538975.1 uncultured Clostridia bacterium
CGCTCTGCTGCTGTGGCTGCTTTTCTGCCGCGGGGAGACCCTGCGGTGCCTGGGGGCCGCGGTGCTCTCTGGCCTGCTCTCCGCCGCCGCGCAGTTCCTGCTGGCAGGGCAGGCCGCCTCGGGCGCGCTGGCCCCGTCCGCCGCGCTGACCTGGTTCTGCGCCGTCTTTGCCCTGCAGATCGTGCCGGTCTTCTTCCTTTTTGACCGCTGGAATCGGAGGAACGCATGCCTTCCTCAAAGCTGAAGAACGCGCTCTACCGCGCCGCGCTGCCGCTGCTCGCCCCGTCGCCGCGCGGCCAGATGCGCCACGAATGCACCGGGAGGAGCCTCTCCCCCGCTTCGATGCGACGCTATGAGGGGCTTCTGCGCCGCCACCATGTGCTGGGCGCCTCCCTGCTGATGCGCAGCGGCGATGAGCGCGCCGCCGTGCTCACCTCCACCGTGCGCAAGCCGGTGCACACCGCCGGGGCGGACACCCTGTGGCGCGTCGCCTCCATCACAAAGATGGCCACCGCCCTCGCCGCGCTGCGCCTTTGCGAGCGGCAGGCCTTTGCCCTCGACGATCCGGTCAGCGCCCTGCTGCCGGACGCGGAGGCCCTGCGCGGCATCACGCTGCGGCAGCTGCTCAGCCACACCTCCGGCCTGCGGGACTGCACCCTCGCGGAGGACGGCCTGCTGCGGGGCGAAACCTGGCAGGAGGTGCTCCGTCAGCCGGGCGTCCGCGCCGGCGAGCCGGGGGCTTCCTTCTCCTACTGCAATTTCGGCTTCGGCCTGATCGGCTGCGTCATTGAGCAGGCCACCGGCCAGCCTGTCCACCGGGCCGTGGAGGAGCTGGTCTTTGGGCCGCTGGGCCTGCACGCCACGCTGTGCGCCGCCGAAGTGCCCCAGGCGCAGATCATGCCGATCAGCCGCGTGCTCCCCTGGCGCCCGGGGCAGGAGGTCACCGTGACGCCCTACGGACGGCAGACCTTCGGCGAGCCCGATCCGCTGCGGCATTTCGGCCACACCGCGGGCAGCATGTACACGGACGCCGCCTCCCTCTCCCGCCTGCTCCGGATGATCGCCGGACAGGGCAGGCTGGACGGGGAAGCCTTCCTCTCCCCCGGGAGCATCGCGGAGATGCTCCGCCCGCAGGCCCGCTATGGCCGGTCGGATCCGCGGCTGTCCTATGGGCTGGGCCTGCTGATCGTCGAGGATCCCGCCATCAGCCCGCGCCGCGTTTTCGGCCACCAGGGCTATGCCTACGGCTGCGCGGACGGCGCCTTCTTTGAGGAGGACACCGGGCGGCAGCTGATCTTCCTGAACGGCGGCTGCAGCGAGGCGCGGCGCGGCCGGCTGGGCTCGTGCAACCGCGATCTGATGCGCTTTGCCTTCCGGGAGGAGCTGCCGCAATGGAAGTAAGCAGTGTGGAGCGCCGGCATCACCGGCTGCGCGTGACAATCGGCGGCGAGGTGTTCACGCTGACCCAGGCGCAGTTTGACGAGCGGCCGCTGAGCCCGGGGGACGAGATCGACATCGCGGAATACGACCAATGGCTGATGGTCCGGCAGTACACGCCCGCGCTGCAGGCGGCTGTGGCCATGCTGGCCCGCCGTCCCCACGCCGCCGGGGAAATCGAGGCAAAGCTGCGGCGCAGCGGCTGCCGCCCCTGCACGGTGGAGATGGTGCTGTACAAGCTGCGCAGGCACGGGCTGCTGGACGACGAGGCCTTCGCCCGCCAGTGGGCCGCCTACCGCGCGGGCAGCAGGCTGGGCCAGCGGCGCATCACGCAGGAGCTGCGGCGCAAGGGCGTCGACGCGGACATCGCCGAGGCCGCCGCGGGGGAGCTGGACGGCGAGGCCATGCAGCAGGCCGCGCGGGAGCTGGCCGCGAAATACCTGCGCAAGGCAAAGCCCGGCGAGGATCCCCGCAAGACGGAGCAGCGCGCGCTGGCCGCCCTGATCCGCCGGGGCTACGGCTATGACGAGGCACGCGCCGCCCTCGCGCAGGCCCGGCAGGAGGCGGAATGAACAGGCCGGCTGCGGTTCCGCCGGAATCATTTTTCACGGGATGAACAGGAGGAAGCACAGATGGAGGATGCGCTGAATCTGGAGCGTCTGAGCCGCGACGTCGCCTGCGCCGCGATCTCCCTGGCGATGACGGAATCGCGGGAGGAGGAGGCCCGGCTGCGGGAGATGCTCGCCGCCAGGGACATCGTCAGCGCCGCGGCGGACTACGGCGGCGCCTTCGACCAGTCGGTGATGAAGATTGTCGAGCGGGCCATCATCGCTGCCCGGCGGGAGAACGTCATCGGCCCCTCCCACCACGAGGAGGGCGTCGTCGCCGGCGCGGCCCGGGAGGCTGTCAGCCAGGTGGCGCCCAAGGCCCTCGGGCTGCCGGTGGGCGGCAAGATCGCCGTCGCCCGCACCGGGGAGCACGTGGCGGTGGCCGTATTCTTCAACATTGGCCTGATGCACCTGGACGAGGTCTGCATCGGGCTGGGACACAGGAGCATCTGAGCGCTTGATCGCATATGGACGGACAGGAGGAGCAACATGCTGAACATCGCCATGGACGGCCCGGTGGGCGCCGGAAAATCGACAATCGCTGACGCGGTGGCCGCGGAGCTGGGCATCCTGCATCTGGACACCGGCGCAATGTACCGCGCCATGGGCCTGGCCGCGCTGCGGGCCGGGGTGAACACCCGGGACGAGGCCGCTGTCACCGCGCTGTGCGCAAAGACGGAAATCGGCGTGCGGCAGGAAGCCGACGGCCAGCACACCCTGCTCGACGGCGAGGACGTCACCGGCTGCATCCGCACGGAGGAGGTCAGCCTGGCCGCCTCCGATGTCGCCACCTACGCCGGCGTGCGCAGCGCCATGGTCGCCGCCCAGCAGCGCATCGCGCGGGAGGCCCCCATGCTGCTGGACGGCCGCGACATCGGCTCCCGCGTGCTGCCGGAGGCCACCGTGAAGATCTTCCTCACCGCCTCGGCCGAGGAGCGGGCCCGCCGCCGCTATCAGCAGCTGATCGACAAGGGCGAGCGGGCCGATTACGACCAGGTGCTGGCCGACCTGAAAAAGCGCGACGATCAGGACACCCACCGGGAGGTCGATCCCCTGCGCGCCGCCGACGACGCCGTCATTGTGGACAGCACGGAGCTCTCCTTCGAGGAAACCGTCGCGAGAATCATCGCCGTGATCCGGGAGGCGCAGCATGAGTGAAGCGCAGCCGAAAAAGCATTATCCCTGGTACACCGTGGCGAAGATCCTCGGCACGATCGCGGTGCACACCATCTGCCCCGTCACCTACCGCCACACGGAGCGCCTGCGGCGGGAAGGGCCCTGCATCTTCATCTGCAACCACCAGTCCTGGATGGATCCGGTGGTTGTCGCCTTGCCCGTGAAGAAGCGGCAGGTCACCTTTCTCGGCAAGAAGGAGCTGACCGGCAACCCCATCCTGCGCACCCTCGTGCTGGGCATGCGCATGATCGTCGTCGACCGCCACAATTCGGACATGGAGGCCATGCGGGCCTGCATGCGCGTGATCCGCGAGGGCGGCATCCTCGGCATTTTTCCGGAGGGCACGCGCCATCACCGGGGCGTCATGGAGGAGCTGGAGAACGGCGCCAGCCTGATCGCCTTGCGCAGCAAGGCCCCCGTCATCCCGATCTACATTGACCGCGAGGTCAAGCCTTTTCATCATACGAACTGCTATGTCGGCGAGCCCATCCCCACGGATGACCTGATCGCCCAGGGCGTCAACCGCGAGACCTCGGAGCAGCTGACCGAGCGCATCCGGGCGTATTACGCGGACTGGATCCTCCGGGCGAAGGCGGGAAACGGCTGAGCGGCGCCCCTTTCGCCGCCCGCCAAACGGCCGGACGGCTTGGTTCTGAAACTTTTCCAAAAATATTTTTTTGTCAGGCAGGATTTACAATGATTACATAGAAATGATAAAGATAGAGCCTTTATAGGTTCTGTCTGGGTGTTTGATGTGGAATGGAGGTCGCATTCTTGGCAGAGACACGCGGACGCCGCATCGAGGTGGCTGCCCACGCGGGCTTCTGCATGGGCGTCCGGCGGGCTGTGGACACGGCCGAAGGCTACGCCAGAGCGGGCAGCGGCAACACCTGCACGCTGGGCGATCTGATCCACAATCCCAGCGTGGTGGCTTCCCTGCGCGAGCGGGGGATTCCGCCGGTGCACAGCGTGGCGGAGGCCGCAGGGCAGCGGGTGCTGATCCGCAGCCATGGCGTCACGCGGCAGGTCATGCAGGAATTGCAGGAGGCCGGCTGCGACGTGGTGGACCTCACCTGCCCCTTCGTGGCGAAGCTGCATCAGCTGGCGGAGAACGCCAGCGCGCGCGGGCTGCCGGTGATTCTGATCGGGGAGCAGGCGCACCCGGAGGTGATTGGCACCGCGGGCTGGGTCGACGGCGACTGCTATGTCATCGCCAGCGCGGAGGAAGCCGAGAGGCTGCCGCCGCTTGAGGCCGCGGCCGTGGTCAGCCAGACCACCTTTCCGCCATCCCGTTGGGACAGCATCGTGCAGGTGCTGCGAAGCCGCATCCCCCAGCTGGAGGAACACTGCACCATCTGTTCCGCCACGGCCATCCGCCAGCAGGAGGCGGAGGAACTGGCCGGCCGCGCCGAGGCGATGATCGTCATCGGCGGCCGAAACAGCGCCAACACAAGGAAGCTGTACGAGACCTGCAGGGCCAGATGCGCCCACACGATTCTGGTAGAGAGCGCAGCGGAAATCCCGCCCGCCTTTGCGAATTCATTCCAATTTTTCGGCGTAACTGCCGGTGCATCCACACCGGACAGTGCGCTCAAGGAGGTTGTCATCACAATGAGTGACATCGAGAACACTGCCCCCGAGACCCAGGAGACCACCCATGCTGTGGAATCCGAGAGCGACTTCGGCGCCATGCTGGAAGCGCAGCAGACCCGTCAGCCCCGTCTCCGCGTCAACGCCGTCGTCAGCGGCGAAGTGCTGCAGGTGGGCGATGACGAGGTCGTCGTCAGCATCGGCGGCAAGTCCGACGGCGTGCTGAAGCGCGCGGACATGGCTGACAAGGAAGTCCAGGTGGGTGACAAGATCGAGGTCAAGGTCATCAAGATGAATGATGGCGAGGGCAATGTGGTCCTGTCCCAGCGCGGCTTGATCAGCGAGAAGAAGTGGAAGGCCCTGATGGAACAGTATGAGGCAGGCAACTGCATCATCGAAGGCCGGGGCAAAGAAGCGGTCAAGGGCGGCCTCCTGATGGACTACGACGGCATCCGCGTGTTCATCCCCGCGTCCCACCTCGACAGCCACTACGTCGAGAAGATCGAAGACTTCGTCGGCAAGGAGATCCGTGCGAAGATCATCGAAGTGGACAAGGAGAAGAAGCGCATCGTCGCCTCCCGCAAGGAGTGCATGAAGGAAGAGCGCGAAGCCGCCCGCAAGGCTGCCTGGGATCGCCTGGAGGAAGGCATGGTCATCCACGGCGTCGTCCGCCGCATCCGTGAGTTCGGCGCCTTCGTCGACGTCGGCGGCGTGGACGGCCTGGTGCACATCACCGACCTGAGCTGGGGCCGCATCAAGGATCCGAGCGAGGTCGTGAAGCCCGGTCAGGAAATCGACGTGAAGGTCCTGAAGCTGAACCCGGAGAATGGCCGCATTCAGCTGGGCTACAAGCAGCTGCAGACCCCGCCGTGGGAGACCGCCGCTGAGCGCTATCCCGTCGACGCCATCGTCGAGGGCAAGGTTGTCCGCATCACCACCTTCGGCGCCTTCGTGGAGCTGGAGCCCGGCCTGGACGGCCTGGTGCATCTGACCCAGTGCGCCCTGACCAAGGTCAACAAGGTGGAAGACGCCGTGAAGGTCGGCGACATCGTGCGCGTCAAGATCCTGAATGTCGACACCGAGCATCAGCGCATCTCCCTGAGCATCAAGGCCGCGCTGGAAGACGAGGCGATGGAGAGCGCCGAAGGCGAGCTTGACATCCCCGCCGAGGAAGAAGCCGCGCCCGAGGCCGTCGAGGCTGCTCCGGAAGCCGAAGCGCCCGCCGAGGAGTAATCCGAACAGACCCATGCACCCGGTTCCCCTGCGGAGCCGGGTGTTTTCGCTACAAAAAAGGAGGGGTACATTCCCTCCTTTTTTGCGGCGCCGCATCAGAACAGCTCGTCCAACAGCAGATACCAGCGCAATTCGTCCCGGTCGATCCGAAGGCCCAGGCAGTCGAGGAGCGCGTCTGCCTTCACCTGCGGCCTGATGATGCCGTAGGTGCCGTCGGTGTTGTGGCGCAGGCTGCGGTGGCACAGCGTGATGTCCCGCCAGCGGCTTCCAACCCCCGCATCGCCCAGGTCAATGAAGCCGCCCAGCCCGTTCTCCGTGAGCAGGATGTTTGGCAGGCAGAAATCCCCGTGGGAGAGCACCACGTCCCCCTCCGCGCTGTCCGGGCGGTTGCTCTCCAGCCAGTCCAGCAGCGCCTCGGGATCGCCGAAGCCGCCGGGGCCGAAGGTGCCCGGCTCCGCGTCCTCCACGTCCACCACGCCCGCCGCGACCCGCTGCCGCGCCTCGGCCAGCTCCACATCCACCGTCCGCCGCACCGGGCAGCCGGCCAAATCCACCGACCAGAGCAGCTGCAGGGCCTCCGCCAGCCGGCGGATCAGCAGCTCCGGCCGGTCGAGGAAGGCGATGTCGCAGGCCATGCGGCCCGGAACGCGGGTCATCAGGCAGTAGTGCAGACCGTCGGCGTCCTCGGCGCATACAATCCGCGGCGCGGGCACCCGGCCCTCCAGCCAGCGCAGCATGACCTCCTCGCGGTCGTTCCGGGGCGAGGACGGCTGAATCTTCAGCACCAGATCCTCATACATCAGCACCCGCGCGCCGGACTTGCCGGTGCCGTTCTCCCGATAGGGCCTGCCGCCCGTGTGCGCCGCGATGCCCGCCGGCAGCTCCGGTTGCCGCATCCTCATCCCCTCCTCCGAGCCGCGCTCAGAACCACTTTTTCTTCTTCGCGACGGCGACCAGCGCCGCCACCACCACCACCGACAGCAGGATGACATACAGATAGCCGAAGCGCCACTTGAACTCCGGCATGGATTCAAAGTTCATGCCGTACCAGCCCACGATGATCGTCAGCGGGAAGAAGGCCGTGGTGATCACGGTCAGGATCTTCATCTGGTGGTTCAGCTTCGCGTCCATGTAGGAGGAAAAGGCGTCCTGCAGGTGATCCGTCGCGCCGGACAGGGAGTCCATGTCGCCCCGCAGCCGGGTGACACGCCCGTTGAGGCCGGTCAGGTGATCCAGCTTCTCCGCGGAGAAGACGCCGTTCTCGTTCTCCTCCAGCGTGTTCGCCACATCCAGGATCTGGTCGTAATAGTTGTACAGCTTCAGCAGGCGCTTCTTGATCTCCAGCAGCCTTGTGCTGAAGCCGTCGTCCGCCCGGCCGGTGACGATCTCCTCCTCCATGTCCGTGATCGTGTTGCGCATCTTCTCCACGGAGGCCGTGCCGCCGTCCAGCAGCTTCTCCAGGAAGCAGCACAGCAGCCGCTCCACGGAGTCCGGCGTGCGGCCCAGCGCGCTCTGGAAGCAGGCGCGGGTGGAGCCGTCCCGGTCCAGGATGTCGACCACCAGCAGCAGATTCCGCTTCAGGAACAGGGCGATCCAGTCGTCCTCCCCTTCCTCGTTGACGATCCGCAGCTCCGTGAAGGTGTACTGATGATACACCTCCGCCCCGGTGCGGAACATCGGGTTCGCCCGCTCACAGGCCTGCACCGTCTCCGGGAAGAAGCCGAAGCGCCCGCTCACCTCCGCCAGCTCGGCACTGCTCAGATAGCCCACGGTAGGCGCGTCCTCGCGGATCGACGGCAGCGCGATCTCCGCTGCCGGATTGTCCAGTCTGTAAAAAGCCATGTCTGCCTCCTGCGTTCGTGTTTTCAACAAGCAGAGTATACCACACCTTCCGCCAAAACGGAAGAAAAACCGCCCCAGAGAGCGGCCTTTTCGGAAGGATAGGGGTCTGGGGGAAGGGAAGCCCTTTTCCACCCGGAAAAGGGTTCCCTTCCCCCAGCAACTGATTCCTTTTTGCATATCTGCACAATCCCGCTCGTCACAGCAGGCTCTTCGCCAGCGTCCGCGAGCGGGTCAGGTCATAGAGCACGCGGCGCACGCGCGGCACTTCCTTCGCGATGCGGTCCGCGCAGCGCTCCAGCAGGTCACTGGGCAGGCGGGCCGCCGCGACGCCGCCCATCGCGACCTGCACCGCGCGCAGCACAATCAGCACATCATCCTGCTCCGGCACGGGGTTGTCCGCCAGCAGGGCATAATACTGCCACAGCTTCTTCTGCTGGCCCGCCCGCTCGATTTCCTCGCGGTAGATCGCGTCCGCCTGACGCAGGATGGCCAGCTTTTCCTCCGTCACCTCGCCATAGACGCGCAGGGCCAGTCCGCTGCCCGGGAAGGGCTGCCGCTGGGCAATCTCCTCCGGCAGGCCGATGGTCTCCGCCACGCGGCGAATCTCATCCTTGAACAGGTCCCGCACCGGCTCCATGATGCGCACGCGCACGCTGCCGAACTCCACCGGGAAGGGCAGCTCCCGCTCCAGCGAGTCGGAATAGTTCGTCCCCTGCAGCACAATCCGCACCTCCGGCAGCCGGGAGACCTCCCGCCGCAGGATCGCCCGGAGGCGGGCAAACACGAGCTTCTCCTTCTCCCGCTGATCCCGCTGGCCCTTCAGCGCCTCGACGAACTCATCCCGCGCGTCGATGCAGTTCACCTCGATGCCCAGGCTGCGGAAGATGCTCGTCACCCACTCCGCCTCGCCCGGGCGCAGCAGGCCCGTATCCACAAAAATGCAGTGCAGCCGGCTGCCGATCGCCCGTTTGGCCAGCATGGCGCACACGGCGGAATCCACCCCGCCGGACACCGCGCAGACCGCGTCCCCGCCGTCGGCGAACTGGCTGATCTCCTCCGTCGCCCGCAGGACAAAGGCGTCCGTGGACCACCAGGGCGTGCAGCCGCAGACCGCCTCGGCAAAATTGCACAGGATGCGCATGCCGTCCGGGTCGTTCTGCTCCACCTCGAAGGCGAAGCCATAGACAGGCAGCTGCGCGCCGCGGATCGCCAGCACGCCGCCCTCGGCCTGCCCCAGCGGCACCGCGCCGCTGCCCGGCTGCATGAAGCGGCACACCGGCAGCCAGCGCTCGCTGATGTCCAGTTCGCCGGTGACCGGATCTCCTGCCGCGAACTGCACCCGCTGCACCCCCGGCTCCGTCAGCTTGGCGCCCAGGCCGCCGCCCATCGCAACGCAGACGGTCAGCGCGGCGTCGCCCAGGGCCAGCACCGGCAGCCCCGCCGACAACAGCCCCTCCAGGCCGGGGATCTCAGCCGGTTCACCGGTCTGCGCGCCGCAAAGCACCAGACCGCGGCAGTCTGCCAGCTTTTCGCTGTCCAGCGCCTCGTCCGCAGCCTGGATCCGGCAGTAGATCGCCTCGCCCCGCAGCCGTCTCGCGGTCTGGCGGCAGGTCATCGTGTCCAGTTCCAGCAGCAGCAGTGCGTCCTGCATCTCACAGACCTCCCATTTGCCTTGCGAATCTATGATCGGATATTCTTTATCATATCATTATTCGGCATCTGCGCGGAAACTCCTGCAATTCCGCCCTCATTTCCGTACAGAAATGCGGGTTTTCCCCCTCAATGTGCAGGACGCAGCCTCCAAAGCGCCATCACCGCGGCTGAATCGCATGAAAAAGCCGCGGAACAGGGCTGCTCCGCGGCTGAATGGGTCAGGTCTTGTCGTCCATGTGCGCCTGCTTCTTGGCGCGGGCCAGGGCTTCCTTCCAGGCGTCCGCCGGCTTGGGGGCGGCGGGCTTGGGCTGCTCCTCCGCCTTCGGGGCAGGCTTGGGGGCAGGCTTCGGCGCGGCCTTCGCAGGCGCGGGCTTGCCGGCGGAACGGGCAGGCCTCTCCTCGCCCTCCGCACGGCGCTCCCTGCGCGGCTGGCCGTGATCGGCGCGGCGGCCGCCCTCGGGCCTGTTCGTGCGCTCCACGGGCTTCGGCAGCGGCTGCTCAGCCGGCGGCTGCTCGGCCGGCGGCTGCTCCGCGGGCGCGGCCTGGGCCGGCTCGGAGGGAAGCAGCTCGTCCACGCGGTAATCGCGGATATCGAAGTGCTCGCCGCGGGGCACGCGCACCTTCACAGTCTCCCGCACAATGTTCACGTCCACCACCGTGCCGACGCCGTCGGGCGTGGTCACCTGGCGGTTCACCCGCGGCAGCCGCTTGTGCTCCTGCTCGTAGGTCTCCTCCTCATACTTCAGGCAGCACATCAGCCGCCCGCAGATGCCGCTGATCTTCGAGGGATTCAGCGAGAGCCCCTGTTCCTTGGCCATCTTGATCGTCACGGACTGGAAATCGCCCAGGAAGTCCGAACAGCAGATCGGCCGCCCGCAGATGCCCAGGCCGCCGATCACCTTCGCCTCGTCGCGCGGGCCCACCTGGTGCAGCTCCACCCGCATGTGCAGCGTGCTGGACAGGTCCCGCACAAGGGCGCGGAAATCCACGCGGCCGTCGGCGGAGAAATTGAACAGCACCTTCGAACGGTCGAACATCAGCTGGGCGCTGATCAGCTTCATCGCCAGCTCGTGCTCCGCGATCTTCTGGCGGCACACGTCAAAGGCGTGGCCGGAGATTGCCTGGTTCTCCTGGTCGCGCTGCATGTCCGCCTCGGTGGCCACGCGCACGATGGGCCAGAGCTGCTCCGCCAGGCTGTCGTCACTGCTCTCCTTCACCCCGGTGATGACCTCGCCGACCTCCAGGCCGCGCTCGCTCTCCACAATCACATGGTCGCCGGGCAGAGGCCAGATCTCGCCCGCGTCAAAGTAATACAGCTTCCCGGCGTTCTGAAAGCGAACGCCCGCCACTCTCACCATTTCCTTCGTTCCTCCCACATTCTGAACAGCAGCCTCTCCATCAGCGGCTGCGCGGCGACATTCGACGCCATCATGCGGCGATATTCCGTCATGTCGTCCAACAGCCGCAGAAAGGGCGACGGGTCGCCGGACGCCGCCATCCGCTGCCAGACCGGCGCGTAGTCCGCAAGCTGCTCCGCCCTCTGCTGCCGCTGGCCCGCCGCCATCAGGCTGCGCATCATGCCCTGCAGCTCCTCCAGCACCTCCTGCGGCGCCAGCTTGCGGACTGCGGGGCCTTCTTTTTCCTTTTTGGCGCTGTCGCCCTTTTCCTTGACGGCCCATTTCGCTGCGACGGCATATACCTCCGCCGGCGCGCTGAAATTGAAGAAGTCCTCCCGCAGCTGCCGCCGGGTCTCCCAGTAGCGCTCGTCCTGCGCCAGCTCCAGCGCCAGCCCGAAGGAACCGCCCGCCGCCGCCACAGCCTCGCGCATGCGGTTTTCATCCGTGACGCCGTGCTCGCGCAGATAGCGCAGAATATACATATCGGGCCAGGGATGCAGGGCCACCCGCCGGCAGCGGCTGGCGATGGTGTCCAGCAGCATCTCCGGATGGTCGGTGACCAGCAGGATGTGCACGCCGGGCAGGGGCTCCTCCAGGGTTTTGAGCAGCGCGTTCTGCGCCTCCGCCCGGGTCTTGTGCACGTCCTGCAGGACGAACACGTGGCCGTGGCCCTCGTAGGAGGCCCGGGAGGCGCGGCGCCGCAGCTCCGCAATGTCGCTGATCGGGATGACCGTCTTTCCGCCCTTCCCCGCATCGGTCTCCGCGATCGGCGCGCCTGGCCGCAGCACGGTGTAATCCGGGTGGTTGTAATGCATCACCTGCAGGCAGCTGTCACAGCGGCCGCAGGGCTTCGTGAGGCCGGTGCAGAGCTGATGCATGGCGATCAGCCGGGCCAGCGTGCGCTTGCCCGTACCCCGGCCCCCGCTGATGAGCAGCGCGTGGGGCAGCCGCCCGGCCTGCATCGCGTTCAGCAGGCCTTCGATGCTCTCCCCCTGGGGGGCGAAATCACGCAGCGTCACGCCATCCGGAAAGCCATTGTCCGTCATGCCTGCCGTCCTTTACAGCTTCACAAAGCTGTCCACTGTCAGCACAAATACGGTGGCGCCGCCCACGGTGACCTCCAGCGGATAGGGCGCGTAGGTGGTGTTGATGCCGCCGACAGGCGCCGGCGCGGTGGTGACCGTGCGGCGGCTCTTGCACGTCTTCTCGATCAGGTTCATCGCCTTCGGCAGCTCTGCGTCCTCCACGCCCACCAGCAGCGTCGTGTTGCCGGAGCGCAGGAAACCGCCGGTCGTGGCCAGCTTGGTCACGCGAAAACCGTGCTCTGTCATGGTGCTGACCAGCCGGGACGCGTCATCATCCTGGACAATCGCAATGATCAGTTTCACAGGGCAAGCCTCCTTCGCATCGTTTTCCAAAGCGCTGTCACGCCATGAGCAGTATAGCGCACTTGCGCCGAAAATGCAAGGCGGGCGCGATTCCCCGCTGCGGCGCTTACAAAACACAGGCTGCTGCGAAGCGTATGTGTGAAGGCAGCCCTTTTCCCGGATGGAACGAGCTTTCCTTCAGACATGCCCCCATCTTTCCGAAAAGGCCGTTCTGGAGCAGAAGGTGGTTTTTCATCATCTGTGTGAAAACGGACAGGTTCACGCATCCTGCCTCACAGTCTGCGCAGCGGCAAACGCAAAGACCCGCTCGTAGAAATCCTTGGCCTCATCATAGGCCGCGTGGCCGAGCTCCGGCCAGACATGGAGCTCGCTGCCCGCAATGCCGCGGTGCAGTTCGTCGGCGGCTTCCTTCCCGACAGTGCGGTCGTCCCCGCCGGCCAGGATCAGGGTGGGGCAGCGGATGCGGCCCAGCTCCTCCCGCGCATCGAACGCCAGGATCGCCGCGGCATTCCGGAAGAAGCGCTCATAATCCGCCGGTTTCGTGAAGCGGGCCAGCAGCGGGAACAGCCACCGGTTCCGCCGCAGATACGCCTCCGAGTTCATCCGCTCGGCAGTGTCCGTCATCAGGGCCGTGTGGTCGCCGCGCTGCGCCATTTGGATCCAGCCGGTGACCGCTTCCCGGGCCGTGGCGTTCGCGTACGGCGCCGTCACCGCCAGCACCAGGACCTGCACCAGCTCCGGCGCATCCGCCGCGATGTACTGGGCGATCATGCCGCCCTGGGAGACGCCCAGGAGGCAGGCCCCGTCCAGTCCGAGGCTTCTCATCGCCTGCGCCTGATCCGCCGCCATGTCCCGGATGCTGTACCCCTCCGGCATTCGCCGCTTCCGGCTGAACATGTACACCGTCCACTCCCGCAGATACCGCGCGTACGGCAGGGACAGGATCCACGCCTTGCCCCTCACCGTGCTCAGCCCGTCCGAAAGCCCCGGCAGCACCACCAGCTTCCTGCTGCCGCTGCCGAAGGCCGCGTAATCCATCAGCGTGTCTCCGATCGCCACACTGCCGTTCTTCCGCATGATGACCCTCCCCTGCCCGCGCACACAAAAGGCCGCGGACCACAGCCCGCGGCCATCCTGTCAGTCGTCCTTCTCGCAGCGGAAGGCGTAGATCGTGGTGGTGTCGTACTTCTCGCCGGGGCGAAGCACGGTGGTGCCGGGGAACTGGGGATTGTTGGGATCGTCCGGGCAGTGCTGCGTCTCCAGGCAGAAGCCGGAATAGTTGCCGTAGTGGACGCCGCCCTTGCCGCCCTCCAGATCCGTGGTGCAGGCGGTGTAGAGCTGCACGGCGGGCTGATCCGTCAGCACCTCCATCGAGCGGCCGCTCTCCTCGTGGTACACGCAGGCGGCAATGCCCATCACCGCGCCCTTGTTCAGCACGAAGTTGTGATCGTAGCCGTGCGCGGGGATCATCTGGCTGCACAGCTCCATGGCGTCCAGGCCCTCGCCGATCAGCGCGCCGTCGCGGAAGTCCAGGGGCGTGCCCGCCACCGGCAGATAGCTGCCCAGCGGGATCAGCTCGTCGTCCACGGGCGTGATCACATCCGCGGCGATGAACACCTCGTGGTCGCGCACGGTGCCGTGGTCGTGGCCGCCCAGGTTGAAATAGGTGTGATTGGTCAGATTGCACAGGGTGGGCTTGTCCGTGACGGCCTCATAGCGGATGATCAGGTTGTCGTCCTCATCCCAGGTGTAGGTCACGGTGACGTCCAGATTGCCCGGATAGTTCTCCTCGCCGTCGGGGCTGAGGCGGTGGAAGCGGACGCTGTCGCGGTGCTCGCCCTCGATGGTCTCGGCGCTCCACATGAAGGACGCGAAGCCCGCGAAGCCGCCGTGCAGGTGGTTCTTGCCGTGGTCGTTGAGCGCCAGCTGATAACTGACGCCGTCCAGGGTGAAGCGGCCCTTGCCGATGCGGTTGCCGCAGCGGCCCACGGTATCGCCCATGGAGCCATGCTTGCCGCCGTACTTCTCCATGCTGTCGAAGCCCAGCGCCACATCCGCCATCGTGCCGTCGCGGCCGGGGACGATGATGGAGGTGAGGATCGCGCCGTAATCGATCACCGACACGGAGCTGCCGGAGCGGTTCGTCATCGTGTACAGGGTGACCGCGGAGCCGTCGGGCGCGGTGCCGAAGGGTCGGGTGGAAATCGCCATGCAGATGCCTCCTCAAAATGTAATTGTCAGATGAAGCCTTTCATCATTGTACCGTGTTTCCGCGGAAAGTCAAGCCCGTCAGCGCCAGCCCCACTTGTGCAGGAAGCGCACGGCGGACTGGAAGTGCAGCCAGGCCAGGCGCAGATCCTTGCGGTCGCCCCGCGTCCAGCCGTGGGTCACAACGAAGTCCGGGTGATAGACGATGTGGCCGTACTGCAGCGCCTTGAGCGAGAGATCGCTGTCCTCCATGTAGAGGAAGAACCGCTTGTCGAAGCCGCGCACCTTGTAGAAGATGGGCGTGCGGATCATCAGGAAGCAGCCGGTCGCGGCGGTCACGTCCATCGGCTGGGTGATCTCCTGATCCGCCAGCGTGTAGCGCATGCGCATCTCGTGGAAGGGGCCGGGGAAGCCCTCCAGCACGCTGGCCGCGAGGAAGGCGAACGTCGGCCGCATCCGCGGCACAAACTGCTCCCTGCCGTCCAGCCCCATCAGCCGCGGCGTCAGAATCACCACATCCCGGTGCTGCTCCATGTAGTCCACCATCCGCCCCACCAGATCCGGGGCGAAGGTGACATCCGGGTTCATCACGATGTGGTAGCGCGAGCGCAGCTTGCCGCAGAGCATGTTGTGCGCCTGGCCGAAGCCGATGTTCCGGCTGTTCTCGAGCAGTCGGATGTCGTGACCGGCGAAGTTCTCCTGAATCAGCCGCGCGGTGTTGTCGGAAGCGTCGTTGTTGATGAGGTACAGTTCGATCTTCTCCTGGGAATCCAGCACGCACTGGATGGTGTCCAGCACCTTCGCGCCGGAATGGTACAGCACGATGCACGCGGAAACCCGCGGCTCCTCCGGATACATGACTTCTCCCCCTTCCGGCTGATTCCTCTGCAGCTATCTTACCACAAAGCCCCTGCCGATTCAAGCCTTGCGCCGTGGCAGCATGCGAATGACGTTCGTGACTGTTCAGCGTCTGGGGGAAGGACACCCTTTTCCGGGCGGGCAGGGCTTTCCTTCCCCCAGGCCCCCATCTTTCCCCAAAGGTCTTTCCTTGGGGCAGGGTGTTTTCTGGCATTGTGTATGCGCTCCCGACGCTCGCAGATGCATCGGGCCCGGCTGGCTGAGCGGCAACTGACATTCACGCCCAATTATCCCCCATTCACGACGATCGCTTGACAAATGCCTGCCGCCCGGCTACATTCTATTACAGAGCACAGAACCGCCGCCCGCGCGGCCGACACAAGAGAAGGAGCGGATGCACCATGAAAATGACCTTTCGCTGGTATGGGCCCGAGACTGACCCGATCCCGCTGAAGTATGTCAAGCAGATTCCCGGCATGACCGGCCTGATGGGCCTGCTGGACAAGCCCGCCGGCGTCGACTGGCCCGAGGAGGAGTTCGTCGCCCTGAAGAAGCTGGTCAATGAAGCGGGGCTGGAGATCGAGGTCATCGAGAGCGTCAACGTGCACGAGGACATCAAGATGGGCCTGCCCAGCCGCGACGAGTACATTGCCAACTATATCAGCACCATCCGCATGCTCGCCCGCCACGGCGTGAAGGTGATTGTGTACAACTTCATGCCCGTGTTCGACTGGCTGCGCACCGATCTGGCGCGCGTCATCCCCGAGGACGGCAGCAACTCCCTGTACTTCGACGAGCGGGATCTGGGCGAGATGGGCCCCCTGGAAATCGTCCGCAAGACCGCCGAGGACAGCCACGGCTTCACCCTCCCCGGCTGGGAGCCCGAGCGGCTGGCCCTGCTGGAGACCACGCTGAAGCAGTATGAGAGCATCGGCCCCGACGACCTGCGCAGGAACTTCAAGTATTTCCTGGACGCGGTGATCCCGGTCTGCGAGGAGGTCGGCGTGCGCATGGCCTGCCATCCCGACGACCCGGCCTGGCCGATCTTCGGCCTGCCCCGCATCACCCACAGCCAGGCGGACTTCGACATCATGGTGAAGCTGCACGACAGCCCCGCCAACACCCTCTGCCTGTGCACCGGCTCCCTGGGCTC
>CAMNHF010000057.1 GCA_946538975.1 uncultured Clostridia bacterium
AGGTAGACTTCCATGCGGCGCTCGTGGGTGTGGCAGGGCATGGTGTTCCACACGCTGCCGGGCTTCAGGCTGGTCATACCCATCACCAGCTGGCAGCTCTCCACCTGGCCGGGCAGAATGTACTTGCAGATCGTGCGGTGGTTGGCGGTCTCCAGGCTGCCCAGCTCCACGCGGACGCAGTCCTCGGGGCGGATGTACACGGTGGGGTAAGCCGTGTGCGCGGGGCAGCTGTTGAAGTAGAACTTGGCAGGCGCGGCCGGATCATCGCTCCTCAGGGCGATGTCGCGGCTGCCGCGGCCGATGTAGATGCCGTCACGGGGCCGCAGATGATACTCGGTGCCGTCCACGGTGACCGTGCCGGCGCCGCCGATGTTGATGATGCCCATCTCGCGGCGCTGCAGGAAGTATTCCGCGCGCAGCTCGTCGCCGGCGGCGAGGGTCAGCGTCTTCTCCACAGGCTTGCCCCCGCCGGTGATGATGCGGTCAATGTGGCTGTAGACCATCTTGACATCGTCCGCCGGGAACAGGTTCTCGATCAGAAATTCTTCGCGCAGGCGGGCCGTGTCGTAATGCTTCACATCGCGGGGCGAGGAAGCGGTTCGCAGCTCCATGGGGATTCCTCCTTGCATTGTCGTTTCTGGGGCAGCCTCTTCTATTTTACTACATATCCCGCGTTTTGAAAAGATGCAATTTTCTGTTCGTGTCTGAAAACGTTTCCATGTGTCCGCCGCGCCCCTGTGAAAACAAAAAAGAAGGCCGGAGCCTTCTCTTTGGGACAGCTGTCTCAGCGGCGGATCTCCTGGATCTTGGCCGCCTTGCCCTGCAGGGAGCGCAGGTAGTACAGCTTCGCCCGGCGCACCTTGCCGTGCCGCAGCACTTCGATGCGGTCCACACGGGGGGAATGCACGGGGAACGTGCGCTCCACACCGATGCCGTAGGACACGCGGCGGACGGTGAACGTCTCGCGCACGCTGCCGTTCCGCATGGCGATGATGGTGCCTTCGAAAGCCTGCAGGCGCTCGTGCGTGCCTTCCACAACCTTCACCCAGACGCGGACCGTGTCGCCGATGGCGAGAGTCGGCCGGTCATTGCGCAGCTGCTTCGCTTCGATGGAACGAATGATTTCATTCATGGTGGAATCCTCCTTCCTTCATAGACGTTCGTATCCGGTGCCTGAATGCTCTCCGGAAAGAGGACCGCCCGTTGTCACAAGGCGTAGTATACCACAGTTTCCCCTGCGGATGCAAGCCCTTTTTTCGCTTTTTTTCACGAATCCGCGTCCCCGTCCTCGGACAGATGCAGGGTTTCCGCCTCCTCGAAGTCGGGATCGGCGGGCGGCAGGGCGTCGCAGACCATGATCAGGGCGTCCTCGCCGTTGTCCGAATAGTACTTTTTGCGGCGGCCCACCGCGATGAAGCCCAGCGCGCGGTACAGCCCCAGCGCGGGCGCGTTGTGCTCCCGCACCTCCAGGGTGGTGTAGACGGCGCCCAGGTTGGCAAAATACTGCAGCAGGGCGGTCAGCAGCGCGCGGCCCAGCCCCTGCCCGCGGTGCGCCTCAGCAACGGCGATGTTCGTGATGTGGCTCTCGTCCAGGATGATGTGCCCTCCGGCGAAGCCCGCGATCTCGCCGCCCACGGTGAGCACCAGATAGCGCGCCGCCGGGTTGCGGGTCAGCTCGCCGGCGTAGGCGTCCGCCGGCCAGGGCGTGGTGAAGCAGGCCTGCTCAATCGCGTCCACCGCCGGCAGGTCATGAAGGGTCATCCGGCGAATCTCATACGGTTCCATGGAGGGCCTCCATCAGCTTCTTGTTGCGCTCCGCGTTGGGGGCGCGCAGGTACATCGGCTGCAGGGCCATGTAGTCCACGGCCTCCTCCGCCTGCAGCGAGGCCAGATAGGCCGCGGCGCCGGGCCGCAGCACGGCGTGATGCGGGGCCGCGAACACCGCCCGCCCGCCCAGCAGGGCCTCGAGGCGCTCCCGGTGCACCGGCATGCCGTCGCCCAGGAAGAGGCAGCGCCCGCCCAGGGCTTGCACCTTCTCCGCGAAATCTTCCAATTTCAATGGCGCGTCGTCCGTCAGCCGCTCCGGCCGGGCCGAGCCGCCGCAGCGGAAGGCCGCGCCGTACACCTGGCCCGCGCGGGCGTCCTGCATGGGGCAGACAACGCCGTCAAAGCCGCTGATGCCGGCCGCCATGGCCTCCAGCGCGTCGACGGCGACGCATTTTTTGCCGCAGCCGTGGGCCAGCGCCTTCAGGGTGCTGATGCCGATCCGCACGCCCGTGAAGGAGCCGGGGCCGCTGACCGCCGCCAGCAGATCCATGTCCTCCAGCCGCAGCCCGGAGGCCGCCAGCGCCGCGTCGATCATCGGCACCAGGTTGACCGAATGGGTCAGCCGGTTCTGCGTCAGGGCCTCGTGGCGGAGGCTGCCGTCGGCCAGCACGGCGACGCCGCAGACCGGTCCCGATGTGTCAATCGCCAGCAGTTTCATCTGTCAATTCCTCCAGACGCGCCGCGTTAAAGCCGCCCTGGGGCAGCAGCGCAAACGAACGGGTGCCGTCCTCCGCGGCGGTGATGCGGATGGCCAGGTGCTTCTCCGGCACAGCCTCCGGGCAGCGCTCCGGCCATTCCACCACCGCGATGCCGTCGCCGCCCAGGTACTCATCCATGCCCATCTCGTAGAGCTCCTCCGCGCTCTCCAGCCGGTACCAGTCGAAGTGATAGAGCGGAAGGCTTCCTTCTTCATAGACGTTCAGGATGGTGAAGCTGGGGCTGGGGATCGGCCCCGGGATGCCCAGGCCCGCCGCGATGCCGCGCGTCAGCTCGCTCTTGCCCGCGCCCAGGTCTCCATATAAAAGCAGCACATCCCCCGCGCGGAGACAGGCCGCGATGCGCTCGCCCAGACGGCGGGTCTCCTGCGGGGAATGTGTCTTCATGTCCTTTTACCTCTTTGTGCGGAATTTCGTGAACAGCTTGCCCTTCAGGAAGGGGGACAGCGGCTTGTAGATCAGGAAGGCGACCAGGCTGATCACCACGCCCTTGATCAGGTTGAAGGGGGCAGTGACCATCAGCAGAAGCTTCCATTCACTGTCAGCGCCGGGGAAGTTGAAGACGTGTATCAGCCATTCCATGTCGTGCTTTGTTCCCATGTAAAGCGGGAACATGATCCACTTGTTGACAAAGACGCTGATGACGACCATGACCAATGTGCCGATGCACATGCCGATCAGGGCCGAAGCGCGGGTCTTCTTCCGCTGATAGATCAGGCTGGCCGGGAGCACGAAGGCCATACCCATGATGAAGTTCGCCAGCTCGCCGATGCCGCCGGAGGAGGAGTTCAGCAGCGCGATCAGGTTGGACAGCCCCAAGATGATCACGCCGGCCAGCGGGCCGATGGCGAAGGCCCCCAGCAGGGCGGGCAGGAAGGCGAAATCCAGCTTGTAGGGATTGATCAGCGGGATTCCGGGGATCAGGCCGAGAATGGCTGCCAGCGCGGTCAGAATCGCGATGACCGTCATTCTCTCAGTTGTGAAGTAGCCTTTCGGGCTGGTGCTGGTGCTGCTCATGGCAATACCTCCTGAAAATGCGCACGCCCCTGAAGCAGCTTGGCTTTTCAGGGGCGGAAGCATGCGGAGGCATGCGTACCGGCTCTTCTCTCATCCAGACTATACTGTCGGCTCCGGAATCACACCGGATCGGCCTGCTCAAGCAGGTTCGCGGGCTGTACCGCCGGTAGGGAATTGCACCCTGCCCCGAAGAAGCTTCACGGACTATGCGGTTTTGATGCGGGCGCCTTGGCGTCCGTGGCTATCATAGCACAGCGGGGGAGGACTGTCAAGAAAAAAACAAAGAATGCGCCGGTTTGGCGCCGGTTTGACAATCCGCGCGCGCCGTGCTATGCTGTGGGAGGAACACGGACGGAGAGGAGTGTGCTTCATGCGCTACTTTGAACTGGGGAAGACAGGCCTGCGGATCTCGCGGACGGGCTTCGGCGCCCTGCCGATTCAGCGGGTGACCTTCGAGGAGGCCTCGCAGCTGCTGAACCGCGCCCTGGACGGCGGCGTCAACTATATCGACACCGCGCGGGCCTACAGCGACAGCGAGGAGAAGATCGGCCGCGCGATCAGCCACCGGCGCGGCGAGTTCTTCATCGCCACCAAGACCGGCGCGCAGGACGCGAAGACCTTCCGGTCCCATCTGGAGACCAGCCTGCGCATGCTGCGCACGGACTGCATCGACGTGTATCAGTTCCACAACCCCTCCTTTGTGCCGCTGCCCGGCGGGGCGGACGGCCTCTATGACGCGGCCCTGCAGGCGCAGCGTGAGGGCAAGATCCGCTTCATCGGCATCACGAACCATTCCGTCGAGCGGGCGCGGCAGGCTGTGGCCTCCGGGCTGTACGCCGTACTGCAGTACCCCTTCAATCACCTGGCCACCGACGAGGAGATCGCCCTGGTGGAGAGCTGCCGGGACGCCGGGGTCGGCTTTGTCTGCATGAAGGCGCTCTCCGGCGGCCTGATCACGAACGCGCGGCTGAGCTTCGCGTGGCTGGATCAGTACGACCACATCGTGCCGATCTGGGGCGTGCAGCGCATGCCGGAGCTGGAGGAGATCCTCGGCTTCTCCGAGAATCCCCCGGCGATGGACGACGCCGTCCGCGCGGGCATTGAGAAGGACCGGGCGGAGCTGGCCGGCGCCTTCTGCCGCGGCTGCGGCTACTGCCTGCCCTGCCCGGCGGGCATCCCGATCAACAACGCCAACCGCATCACGCAGCTGTTGCTGCGCTCGCCCTGGCGCAGCTGGGTGACGCCCGAGTGGCAGGCCAACATGGAGAAGATCGAAGACTGCATTCATTGCGGGGCCTGCGCCAGCCGCTGCCCCTACGGCCTGAAGCCCTATGAGACCCTGCGGGAGCACCTCGCCTTCTACCGCGAGTTCGTCCGGACCCATCAGGCCTGAGGCGGCCGCGCGGTTCCATCATCCATCCGGGAGACGTCTGCGGGCGTCCCCTTTTCAAAATCCGAACATTCCGAATGACGGGGGGAAGATCATCCGTGCGCGGAAATGTACGGAATAACCGGGAACAGACCGGATTATACAAATGCTTCAATGGGAAACGAAAAGCGATGGAAAGCCGCGCGCTTCCCCTTGACAGATACGGACATTTCGGTTAGAATGGGGTGCATCGTTCGGGAAGGGGGCATGCATCGTGCGAAGCAAAGGGCTGAAGCTGGGGTGTGTCTTTTCGTGTCCGGACGTTGGCGGCAGGAGCGCAGAAGGGGTGTGACAGGCTGGCTTGCCATGTCCCTTTTTTCGCGGCCTGATTCGCGGCATACATGGAGGGGAATTCATGAAGAGAGTGGCGATTGTCCTCGGCAGCGACAGCGATCTGCCTGTGCTGCAGAGTGCGTTCGACCAGCTGGATGCGCTGGAGATTCCGTGGGAGGCGTTCATCCTCTCGGCTCACCGGACCCCCGATGAGGCGGCGGACTTCGCCCAGCATGCCCGGGAGCGCGGCTTCGGCGTGATCATCGCGGCGGCGGGGAAGGCGGCCCATCTGGCCGGTGCCCTGGCGGCGCGGACGACCCTGCCGGTGATCGGCATCCCGGTGAAGTCGTCCACGCTGGACGGGCTGGACGCGCTGCTGTCCACCGTACAGATGCCCTCCGGCATCCCGGTGGCGACAGTGGCGATCGACGGGGCGCAGAACGCTGCCCTGCTGGCGGCGGAGATGCTGGCGATCGGTGAGCCGCAGCTGGCGGCGCAGCTGAACATCCTGCGGGAGGAACAGCGGAAGAAAGTGCTCGACAAGGATCTGGCGCTGCAGCAGAAGCTGAAGGCGCGCACGAGGAACTGAAGGAGGAAGCGGAACATGAAAAAGCTCGGACAGCTCTATGAGGGCAAGGCGAAGAAGGTCTTCGCCACGGACGATCCCACCCTGGTGATCGTGGAATACAAGGACGACGCGACCGCGTTCAACGGCCTGAAGAAGGGTACTATCGCGGGCAAGGGCGTCATCAACAACCGCATGACCAACTACCTGATGCGCATGCTGGAGAAGAACGGCGTGCCCACCCATTTCGTGGAGGAACTCTCCGACCGCGAGACGCTGGTGAAGCGGGTGCACATCGTGCCGCTGGAGGTCATCGTGCGCAATGTGGCGGCGGGCAGCCTGTCCAAGCGGCTGGGCCTGGCCGAGGGCACCCGGCTGTCCCGCGTGGTGCTGGAATACTGCTACAAGGACGACGAGCTGGGCGATCCGATGGTGAACGAATACCACATCGCGGCGATGGGCTGGGCGGACGACGCCACCATGAAGCGCATCGCGGAGCTGGCGATGAAGATCAACGACCTGCTCTGCCGCTACTTCAAGGGTATCAACGTGGATCTGATCGACTTCAAGCTGGAATTCGGCATCACCGCCGACGGCCAGCTGGTGCTGGCGGACGAGATCAGCCCCGACACCTGCCGCTTCTGGGACTCCACGACCCACGAGAAGCTGGACAAGGACCGCTTCCGCCGGGATCTGGGCGGCGTCGAGGAGGCGTACCAGGAGATCAGCACCCGGCTGATGGGCGAGTAAGCCCGTCCGCGCAGTTTCACCTGAAAGGAAACGGATATGGTCAGAGCCGATCAGCAAGCGCCCCGGTCGGACAAGCTGCACGAGGAGTGCGGCGTGTTCGGCATCTTCCATCATGAAAAGTGCTGCCCCGCGGAGGAGGCGTACTACGCGCTCTACGCCCTGCAGCACCGCGGCCAGGAGAGCTGCGGCATCGCGGTCAACTGCGACGGCGTCATCACGAACCACCGGGACGTGGGCCTGGTGTCCGAGGTATTCACCCAGGACACTCTGGCCGGCCTGCCGGAGGGACAGATGGCCGTCGGGCACTGCCGCTACGGCACGACCGGCAACGGCCGCCGCTCCAATGCCCAGCCCCTGCTGGTGAACCATCTGAAGGGCGCCATGGCCCTGTGCCACAACGGCAACCTGACCAACGCGGCGGAGCTGCGCACGCACTATGAGCTGCACGGTGCGATCTTCCACGCGACATCGGACAGCGAGGTCATCGCCTACACCCTGACGCAGCAGCGGATCCGCGTCGGCTCCATCGAGCAGGCGGTCTGCGAGAGCATGAAGCTGCTCGAGGGCGCGTACTCCCTGGTCATCATGAGCGCGAAGAAGCTGATCGCCGCCCGGGATCCGCACGGCTACCGGCCCCTGTGCATGGGCCACATCGGCGAGGACATCGTGTTCGCCTCCGAGAGCTGCGCCCTGGACGCGCTGGGCGCCGAGTTCGACCGCGACATCGAGCCCGGCGAGGTGGTGGTCGTCTCCAGTGAGGGCGTCCGCTCGTACCATGCCGGGGTGACGGCGCAGCGCGGCCTGTGCGTGTTCGAGTACATTTATTTCTCAAGGCCGGATTCCGTGGTGGAGGGCGTCTCGGTGCACGAGGCGCGGCTGCGCGCGGGCCGGCTGCTGGCCCGGAGCCATCCCCGGGACGTCGATGTGGTCATCGGCGCGCCGGACAGCGGCCTGGACGCGGCCCTGGGCTACAGCTACGAGAGCGGCGTGCCCTACGGCATCGGGCTGATGAAAAACAAATACATCGGCAGGACCTTCATCCAGCCGGGGCAGGAGCAGCGGCGCAACAGCGTCCGCATCAAGCTGAACGCGGTGCGCTCCACGGTGGCGGGCAAGCGCGTGCTGATGGTGGATGACTCCATCGTGCGCGGCACGACCTCGGCCCGGGTGGTGCGGATCCTGCGCGAGGCGGGCGCGTCGGAGGTGCACGTGCTGTTCTCCGCGCCGCCCTTCCGCCATCCCTGCTACTTCGGCGTGGACATTGACTCCGAGGAAAACCTGATTGCCAATCACCACACCGAGGAGGAGATCTGCCGGCTGATCGGCGCGGATTCCATCGGCTTCCTGGCCATGGAGGATCTGGACCGGCTGACCGGCGAGGCGGAGATCCCGCTGTGCAAGGGCTGCTTCAGCGGCACCTATCCCTCGCCGCCGCCCCGGAGCAAGATGAAGCTGAAATTCGAGATTCCCCTGCCCCAGGAGGGCGGTGAAGCGGAGGAGGACGCGCCCGATGACGAGCCCCATGAAAAGTGAGAGCGAGAGTTACAAGGCCGCCGGTGTCGACATCACTGCGGGCTATCGGGCCGTGGAGCTGATGCGCAGCCATGTGGCCCGCACCCTGCTGGGCGGCGCGGCGGATCCCATCGGCGGCTTCGGCGGCCTGTTCGAACTGGACACCGCCGGCATGGAACGGCCGGTGCTGGTCAGCGGCACGGACGGCGTGGGCACCAAGGTGAAGCTGGCCTTCCTGCTGGACCGGCATGACACCGTGGGCATCGACTGCGTGGCCATGTGCGTCAACGACGTGATCTGCTGCGGGGCGAAGCCGCTGTTCTTCCTCGATTACATCGCCTGCGGCCGCAACGTGCCGGAGAAGATTGCCGCGATCGTCGGCGGCGTGGCGGACGGCTGCGTGCAGGCGGGCTGCGCGCCGATCGGCGGAGAGACGGCGGAGCATCCCGGCCTGATGCCCGTGGATGAGTACGACCTGGCGGGCTTCACCGTCGGCGTCGTGGACAAGAAGGACATCCTGGACCGCAATGAGATGCGGCCCGGCGACGTGATCATCGCCCTGCCCTCCAGCGGCGTGCATTCCAACGGCTTTTCCCTGGTGCGCCGCGTGTTCGGCATCGGCGAGGACGGCGAAAACCGCACCTACGCCGACCTGGACGCCCCGCTGTGGGAGACGCTGCTGACCCCGACCCGCATCTATGTGAAGCCGGTGCTGAAGCTGCTCTCCGGCGTGCGGCCCCGCGGCATCAGCCATGTGACCGGCGGCGGCTTCTATGAGAACATTCCGCGCTCCCTCGGCGAGGGCTGCGCGGCCCGCATCGAAAAGAAGGCGGTGCGCACCCCGGCCGTCTTCCGGATCATCCAGCGCGAGGGGAACATCCCGGAGCGGGACATGTTCAACACCTACAACATGGGCGTCGGCATGACCGTGACTGTCGCGGCCGCGGACGCCGACCGGGCGCTGGCGCTGCTGCGGGAAGGCGGCGCGCCGGACGCGTACGTGCTGGGCGAGATCGTCGCCGGCGAGAAGGACGTGATGCTGGTATGACCGTGAAGACAGCCGTGCTGGTCTCCGGCGGCGGCACCAACCTGCAGGCCATGCTGGACGCGAAGAAGGCCGGCACGATGCCCCATGTGGACTTCACCCTGGTGGTGGCCAGCCGGGCGGACGCCTTCGCGCTGGAGCGGGCGAAGAAGGCCAGCATCGGAACCGCCGTGCTCAGGAAGGAAAAGACCGAGGCCCCCGAAGCCTACGGCGAGCGGCTCCTGGAGCTGCTGAGGGCCCACGGGATCGAGCTGGTGGTGCTGGCGGGCTTCCTCACGATCCTGCCGGAGAATGTGGTGCGCGCCTACGACCACCGGATGATCAACATCCACCCCAGCCTGATTCCCGCCTTCTGCGGCGAGGGCTTCTACGGGCTGCGGGTGCACGAGGCCGCGCTGGCCCGCGGCGTGAAGGTGACCGGGGCGACCGTGCACTTTGTCAATGAGATTGCCGACGGGGGCGAGATTCTCGCCCAGCAGCCGGTGGCGGTGCGGCCCGGAGACACGCCGGAGGTGCTGCAGCGCCGCGTGATGGAGGAAGCCGAGTGGATTCTGCTGCCGCGCACGGTGGAGGCGGTGGCCGCGAAAATGACGGAGGACAGAACCGCATGAAAACGCACGACCTCGAAACCCTGCTGAAGGGCAACGACTATCCCGGCCGCGGCATCGTGATCGGCCTGAGCGCCGACGGCAGCAAGGGCCTGATCGGCTACTTCATCATGGGCCGCAGCGTCAACAGCCGCAACCGCGTCTTCGCGGCGCAGCCCGATGGCGGCATCATCACGAAGGCCTTCGACGAGAGCAAGATGGTCGACCCTTCGCTGATCATCTACGCCCCGGTGCGCGTGCCGGATCCCGCCACCCTGGTGGTCACCAACGGCGACCAGACCGACACGATCTGCGATTATCTGGCGGCGGGCAAGACCTTTGAGGAGGCCCTGCGCACCCGCACCTTCGAGCCGGACGCCCCGAACTTCACCCCCCGCATCAGCGGCATCGTCCGCGTGCTGGGCGGCGCGATGAGCTACAAGCTGGCCATCCTGAAGAGCGACTGCGGCTGCGAGGGCAGCGCCCAGCGCTTCTTCTACGAATATCCCCAGCCCCAGGCGGGCGTGGGCCACTTCCTGCACACCTACATGGGCGACGGCAGCCCCCTGCCCTCCTTCGAGGGAGAGCCGGAGCGCGTCGTGCTGCCGGAGGGCGGCGAGGAGCTGTGCAAGGTGCTGTGGGCCTCGCTGAATCAGGACAACAAGGTCTCCCTGTACACCTGCGAGATCGACCTCGCCACCGGCGAGCGCAAAACCTGGATTGTCAACGCCAACCAGTGAACGGAGGAAAAGAGCATGGCCCGCGAGATTGAACTGAAATACGGCTGCAACCCGAACCAGAAGCCCGCGCGCATCTATGTGGAGGGCGGCGAGCTGCCCGTGACGGTGCTGAACGGCAAGCCCGGCTACATCAACTTCCTGGACGCGCTCAACGGCTGGCAGCTGGTGCGGGAGCTCCGCGCCGCCACCGGCCTGCCCGCGGCGGCCTCCTTCAAGCATGTCAGCCCGGCCGGCGCGGCCGTAGGCCTGCCGCTGAGCGACGTGCTGCGGCAGATCTACTTCGTCCGCTCGGACATCGAGCTGACCCCGCTGGCCTGCGCCTACGCCCGGGCCCGCGGCGCGGACCGCATGTCCTCCTTCGGCGACTGGATCGCCCTGAGCGACGAGTGCGACCTGGCCACCGCCCTGCTGATCAAGCCGGAGGTCTCCGACGGCGTGATTGCCCCCGCCTACACCCCCGAGGCGCTGGATGTGCTGAAGAGCAAGCGCAAGGGCGGCTACAACATCGTGCAGATTGATCCCGCCTATGTGCCGGCGCAGGTGGAGCGCAAGCAGGTCTTCGGCGTCACCTTCGAGCAGGGCCGCAACGAGTGCGTCATCGACGAGCAGATGCTCAGCGAGATCGTCACCGCCCGCCGGGAGCTGCCGGAGGCGGCGAAGCGTGACCTGATCATCTCCCTGATCACCCTGAAGTACACCCAGTCCAACTCCGTGTGCTATGTCAAGGACGGCCAGGCCATCGGCGTGGGCGCGGGCCAGCAGAGCCGCATCCACTGCACCCGCCTGGCGGGCCAGAAGGCCGACAACTGGCTGATGCGGCAGCATCCGCAGGTGCTGGCCCTGCCCTTCGTGGAGAACATCGGCCGCCCGGACCGGGACAACACCGTGGACGTCTACATCTCCGACGAGCCGGATGAGGTGCTGGCGGAGGGCCGCTGGCAGAAGTTCTTCACCCGCCGGCCGGAGCGCCTGACCGCGGCGGACAAGCGCGCCTGGCTGGACCGGCAGCGCGGCGTCTCCCTGGGCAGCGACGCCTTCTTCCCCTTCGGCGACAATATCGAGCGGGCGCACCGCTCCGGCGTGGACTATGTGGCCCAGCCCGGCGGCTCCATCCGCGATGACGACGTCATCCGCACCTGCGACCTGTATGACATGGTGATGTGCTTCACGCATCAGCGTCTGTTCCATCACTGAGCTGCGACGGGCGGGGGACACGCTGCCGGCGTGTCCTCCGCTTCTGCGCTTTTTCCTTTCCCTCCGCGGTATCCACAAATAAGGAGATGTTGCCTTTGAAAATCCTGATCGTCGGCAGCGGCGGGCGTGAGCACGCAATTGCGGAAAAAATCGCGATGAATCCCTCGGTGGAGAAGATCTACGCCGCCCCCGGCAATGGCGGAATGGCCTCCTTCTGCGAGCTGGTGCCCATCGCCGCGACGGACGTTGGGGCCATGACGGCCTTCGCGAAGAGCCATGGCGTGGACTTTGCCGTGGTGACGCCGGACGATCCGCTGTGCCTGGGCATGGTGGACGCGATGAACGCCGAGGGCATTGCCTGCTTCGGGCCGGAGCAGAAGGCCGCCATGATCGAGGGCAGCAAGGTGTTCGCCAAGGAGCTGATGCGCAAGTACGGCATCCCGACCGCGCGCTACGCGGCCTTTGACGATTTCGCCGCGTGTGAAAAATACATCCGCGAGGAGGCGTCCTGCCCGGTGGTGGTCAAGGCGGACGGCCTCGCCCTGGGCAAGGGCGTGCTGATCTGCCCCACGAAGGAGATGGCGATTTCCGCGGCCCGCGGCATGATGCGGGAGGCGCGCTTCGGCGACGCGGGGCGGCGCGTTGTGGTGGAGGAATTCCTGGAGGGGCCGGAGGTGTCCGTGCTGGCCTTCACCGATGGCGATACGCTGATTCCGATGGTCTCCTCCATGGACCACAAGCGCGCCCTGGACGGCGACGAGGGCCTGAACACCGGCGGCATGGGCACGGTCGCGCCGAACCCCTATTACACGCCCGAGGTGGCGGCGCGGGCGATGCGCGAGATCTTCCTGCCCACGCTGGCCGCGATGCGCAGCGAGGGGCGGACCTTCCGCGGCTGCCTCTATTTCGGTCTGATGATCACGAAGGACGGCCCGAAGGTGATCGAGTACAACTGCCGCTTCGGCGATCCGGAGACGCAGGTGGTGCTGCCCCTGATGGAGAGCGACCTGCTGACCGCCATGCTCGCCACGGCAAAGGGCACGCTGGCGCAGACGGAGGTCAAATTCTCCACGGACTGCGCCTGCTGCGTGGTCATCGCCTCCGGCGGCTATCCGGTGAAGTATGACAAGGGCTTCCCGATCAGCGGGCTGGAAGCGGCCGGCGAGGGGGCGCACGTCTACCACGCCGGCACCAAGCTGGCCGGCGGCAAGATCGTCACCAGCGGCGGCCGGGTGCTGGGCGTCACCGCCACCGCGCCCTCGCTGCGCGAGGCGATTGCGAAGGCCTACGCCGCGGCGGAGAAGATCCATTTCGAGAATTGCTTCATGCGCCATGACATCGGTCAGCGGGCGCTGAAGGCGGAGGAGAAGGCATGAGCGTACAGCGCATCTATGTGGAGAAGAAACCCGGCTATGATGTGGAGGCGGCCCAGCTGCTGGAGGAGATTCAGGTGGTGCTGGGCCTGCCGGGCGTGACGGGCCTGCGGGTGCTGAACCGCTACGACGTGGAGGGCATCCCGGAGGAGCTGTTCGACCGCTGCGTGCCCACCGTGTTCTCCGAGCCGCCGGTGGATCAGACCTTCCGCAGCCTGCCGGAGACGGAGGCAGCCGTGTTTGCCGTGGAATACCTGCCCGGCCAGTATGACCAGCGCGCCGCCTCCTGCGAGGAGTGCATCCAGCTGGTGGGCTGCTGCGAGCGGCCTGCGGTGCGCACGGCGAAGGTCTATCTGGTCACAGGCGGGGACGAGGCCGCCCTGGAAAAGATCAAGAAGCACGTCATCAACCCGGTGGAGGCGCGCGAGGCCTCGCTGGAGGAGCGGGAGACCCTGCGCCAGCGCTACGAGACCCCCGACCATGTGGAGACCCTGCACGGCTTCCTGACCGCCGATCCGGAGGCCTTTGTGGCGCAGTACGGCCTGGCCATGGACGCGGCGGATCTGGCCTTCTGCCGGGATTATTTCGCGTCGGAGGGACGCGAGCCCACCATCACCGAGATCCGCATGATCGACACCTACTGGTCCGATCACTGCCGCCACACCACCTTCCTGACCACCCTGGACAAGGTGGAGAGCCAGAAGCCGCAGGTGGAAGCCGCCTTCGCGCGCTATCTCGCCGCCCGGGAGGAGGTCTACGGAAAGCGGGAGCGGCCGGTCAACCTGATGGACATGGCGACCATCGGCGCGAAGGTGCTGAAGAAGCGCGGCTGCCTGCCGAACCTGGACGAGAGCGAGGAGATCAACGCCTGCTCCATCCGCATCCCCGTGGACGTGGACGGCCGCGAGGAGGAATGGGTGCTCATGTTCAAGAACGAGACCCACAACCATCCCACGGAGATTGAGCCCTTCGGCGGCGCGGCGACCTGCATCGGCGGCGCTATCCGCGATCCGCTGTCCGGGCGCACCTACGTCTACCAGGCGATGCGCGTCACCGGCGCGGCCGATCCCACCGGCGACGTGGCGGACACCATGCCCGGCAAGCTGCCCCAGCGCACGCTGGTGAACACGGCGGCGGCGGGCTATTCCTCCTATGGCAACCAGATCGGCCTGGCCACCGGCCTGGTGGACGAGATCTACCATCCCGGCTATGCGGCCAAGCGCATGGAGATCGGCGCGGTGGTGGGCGCGGCCCCGCTGAGCCACATCCGCCGCGAGACCCCCGCCCCGGGCGACGTGGTGGTGCTGCTGGGCGGCCGCACGGGCCGTGACGGCATCGGCGGCGCGACGGGCTCCTCCAAGTCCCACAAGCGCACCTCCATCGAGACCTGCGGCGCGGAGGTGCAGAAGGGCAACGCCCCCACCGAGCGCAAGCTGCAGCGCCTCTTCCGCGACGGCGAGGTCACGCGGATGATCAAGCGCTGCAACGATTTCGGCGCCGGCGGCGTGTCCGTGGCCATCGGCGAACTGGCGGACGGCCTGCTGATCGATCTGGACGCCGTGCCGCGCAAGTATGACGGCCTGGACGGCACCGAGCTGGCCATCTCCGAGAGCCAGGAGCGCATGGCGGTGGTGCTGGCGGAGCAGGACGTGCCCGCCTTCCTGAAGGCCGCCGAACGGGAGAACCTGGAGGCGACCCCCGTGGCGCGGGTGACCGCGGAGAAGCGGCTGCGCATGACCTGGAAGGGCCAGACGATCGTCGATCTCTCCCGCGAATTCCTCTCCAGCAACGGCGCGGAGAAGCACGCCGCCGCGGTCATCCCGGATGACGCGATCCGCCCGGTGGAGTTCGGGGGCGCGACCTTCACGGAAAAGTTCACCGCCATGGTGAAGCACCTGAACATCTGCTCCCATCAGGGCCTCAGCGAGCGCTTCGACTCCACGATCGGCGCGGCCACCGTGCTGATGCCCTTCGGCGGCAAGCATATGCTGACCCCCATCCAGACCATGGCGGCCAAGCTGCCGCTGGAGCACGGCGACACGGAGACCGTCTCCGGCATGGCCTACGGCTTCCACCCGGAGCTCACCGCCCAGAGCCCCTACGAGGGCTCCTATCTGGCGGTCACCGAGAGCGTGGCCAAGCTGGTGGCGGCCGGCTTCGACTGGCGCAAGGCTTATCTGACCTTCCAGGAGTATTTTGAGCGGCTGGGCACCGATCCGCTGCGCTGGGGCAAGCCCGCGGCGGCGCTGCTCGGCGCGCTGGACGCCCAGCTGAATCTCGGCATCGCGGCCATCGGCGGCAAGGACAGCATGAGCGGCACCTTCGAGCAGATGGACGTGCCGCCGACGCTGTGCTCCTTCGCGGTGGCGCCCGGCCGGGTGGACGAGGTGATTTCCCCCGAATTCAAGGAGGCCGGCCACGAGATCCGGCTGGCGGTCTGCGATCCCTTTGACGCGGAGGCGCTGCGGGCGCACTTCGACGCGGTGCGCGACGCCATCCGCGCCGGCCAGGTCATCTCGGCCTGGGCCCTGGGGCTGGGCGGCGTGGCGGAGGGTCTGTTCAAGATGGGCCTGGGCAACGGCATCGGCACCCGCATCGACGAGGACTGGGACGGCGACCTGTTCGCCCAGCAGCCGGGCGGCATCCTGATGGAGTGCGCCGACGGCTGCACGCTGGGCGTGAAGGTGGGCGACACACTGCCGGACTGGGCGCTGGCCTACGAGGGCGACTCCCTGGACCTGCGCCCCCTGCAGCAGCTCTATGAGCACCGCATGGACAAGGTGTACCGCTATGCCGACGAAGGCGCAAAGCGCAGCGAAACCTGGACCTGGCACGGCGAGAAAAAGGCCGCGCACGCCCCGCTGCACACCGCGAAGCCGCTGGCCTTCATCCCGGTCTTTCCCGGCACGAACTGCGAGTACGACACCGTGCGCGCGGTGGAGCGGGCCGGCGGCAGGGCCGAGGTGCTCGTGCTGAACAACCTGACCCCCGCGGCGATCGAGGAGTCCATCCGCGCGGCGACGGCGGCGATTGCCCGCAGTCAGATGATCATTCTGCCCGGCGGCTTCTCCGGCGGCGACGAGCCGGACGGCAGCGCCAAGTTCATCACCGCCTTCTTCCGCAATCCCGCCATGCGCGACGCGGTCAGCGAGCTGCTGGACGTCCGGCAGGGGCTGATGCTCGGCATCTGCAACGGCTTCCAGGCGCTGATCAAGCTGGGCCTGGTGCCGCACGGCCGCATCACCGACCCCAGCCCGGAGAGCGAGACGCTGACCTACAACACCATCGGCCGGCATCAGTCCATGCTGTGCCGCACCCGCATCGTCTCCACGCTGAGCCCGTGGCTGAGCCGCTGCGAGGCGGGGGAGATCTACACGGTGGCGGTGTCCCATGGCGAGGGCCGCTTCATCGGCTCGGAGGAGCGCATCCGCGCACTGGCCGCCGCCGGACAGGTGGCGACCCAGTATGTGGGCGAGGACGGCGAGTGCTCA
>CAMNHF010000058.1 GCA_946538975.1 uncultured Clostridia bacterium
CGTTTTTTCAAAGAAAAATTTTCTTCCGTAACACTTTTGTAATTTTCCGAACGTAGCCCGGATCTTCCGTCTTCCGAGACTGATTTTTCCCGAACAATCCCGCTTTTTCAGGCATTTGTCGTTCAGCACAGGTTTTCTGCCAAATCAAAAGGCGCAGCGGCTGCCCCCTGCGCCCTCCGGTCTCATCCATCCCACCAGCAGCCCATCACCAGGGTGATGTCGTCCCCGCAGCCCAGGCGGCTCGTCTCGTTCAGCCAGCCGGTCAGGTGCTCGCGCACTGTGCGCACCCCGTGGCGCGGGACCAGCTCCGCGTACTCCTTCAGCGTCTGGCGGAAGGCCGCGTCGTCCGGGTAGCTGTTGCACAGGCCATCCGTGGAGAGGGTGAACACCGTCGGCAGCGTCTCCGCAGGGCGGATGCGGTACAATCCGGTGTTCATCTTCTTCCAGGCGTCGCGGCGGCAGAGGGAGTCCGTCTCCACGCCGAGCATGCGCGCCGGCTCCAGCAGCGGGGTCACCGCGCCGTCCCGCACCATGCAGATGTCGCCGTCGCCCACCTGCAGCACGAAGACGAACTCCGGCGCCGCCATCAGCCCCAGCAATGTGGTGCCGTACTGCCGCCAGATGCCCTCCTCCGCGGCCTCCTCGTCCGGCCAGGGGCGGCGGCGCTGGCGGTGGAAGCGCAGCACTCTCTCCTTCCATTTCCGGTCGATCTCGCGGGCCACGCGGCTGTCGCCCTCCCGGCTCAGATAGGCCCGCAGCAGGTCCTGATTCCAGCAGTAAGCGTGGTGCAGCTCATACAGCACATCGCAGAACACATTCACCGCCATGCGCGCACCGGTCCCGCTCCAGGGGGAGGCCGCGCTGCCATGGCCGTCCGCCGCCGCCAGAATCAGGGTGCCATCCTCGCAGACGTGCCGCCGGAAGCGGTCCTGGCATTCCGTGCCGCTGCGCACGTGGGCCGCGCCGCGCACGCTTCGCCCGATCACTGCCTGTCTCATGGCATCCCCTCTTTCTTCGGCCGCCGCCCATTACCACACATCCGCGGCGTCCACATCCCCCGCCGGTTCGGGGATGGACTTCATATCCAGCACCAGCGGCGCGTTGGTGGAGCCGGACGCCGGGGCGGCCAGCTTCGGCTTGCTGGCGGGCGCGGAGACGGCCGAGGCCGCGGTGGACGCCCACTTGATGCACCGCACCAGGGCCTGCGGGTTGTTGGCCTGCAGCACCAGCTCGCGGTTGCCGGTGAATTCGGCCAGCACGTCGTCGTTGGCGTCGCGGCCGATGGAGACGGCGATGCGCACGGCCTTCTTCGCCCAGGGCAGGCGGAGCAGGGTCTCCAGGCCGCGCCTGTAATCGTCGGTGGGGCCGCCGTCGCTGATCAGCACCAGCACGGGCGGCAGCGCGCGCTCGCTCATCGGGGGGATGGTCAGCTGGGCCGCGACCATCTCGAAGGCCTTGCCCATGTCGGTGACGCCGCCGGCGGTCAGATCATCCCAGGCAAAGTCCTCGATCGGCACGGGGGCGGGCGTCACCCAGGACGCGCCGGTGGCAAACTTCAGCGTGCGGACCAGCAGCTGCGCGTTGGGATTCTCCCGGGCCGCGGCGGCCATGTCGGGAATCGTGGACTGGATCGCGTGGTTCAGCGTGCCGATCTTCTCGCCGTGCTCCTCGTTCATGGAGCCGGAGCAGTCGACCAGCCAGAAAAAGTGCAGCGGGCGGGAAGCCAGCTCGCCGCCGGGGCGCTTCAGTTCGGTCATCTTCGTTCCTCCTTGTCTTTCACGGATTGTGATGTCTGCCGCCGCGGCTCAGCGGAATTCGCCGGTCCGGGCGCCAAAGTTGATTTTCGCGTCCTTCGCGATGGCGGCGCTCCGCCCGGGCGCCACCGGAATCTGCCGGCCGTCGGCGCGGATGTAGGTCCAGTTGTCCCCGGTCAGATTGCGGATGCCCAGCAGCCGCGGATCCGACGGGTTGGCCACGACCTCGCCGGCCACGGTGTCCATGTCGTAATTCCCGGTCAGGTGATGGCTGTAGAGCTTCGCGCCCAGGGGCAGCAGCGCGCGGTCGCCGCCGCAGATCAGCGAGGGCGGATAGGGCACGGCCCGGCGGCAGCTCCAGCACACGTGCGTCTCGCCCCGCGCCGCCTTCTCCGCGTCGAAGAAGACCTCGGCGCCGCACCGCGGGCAGGTGATCAGGCAGCTCATCATGTTCGCGATCTCGTACAGCCACTGTTTTTCCGTCACGCGCTTGTTGGGCGCGGTGAGCCCCACCGTGAAGGACTGGATGAACAGGTCGCGGAGGCTCTGCGGATACAGCTCCCAGAAGATCAGCACATTGTCCTGGTAGCCCTCGACCGGGCGGTTGGAGGTGTCGTTCGGGTCGAAGATGAACACCGGGTGCGTCCCGAAAAGCCGGTTCAGGGCATGGATATCCATGCAGCGGATGTCCGCCTCCAGCTTGCCCTCCAGCGGGTGGCCCAGCATGAACATGTAGAACAGCAGCACCGCCAGCGAGTACAGATCCGTGTTGCGGGACGGCTTCTCCCGGCCGGTGACGATCTCCGGGGCCATGAAGCGGGGCGTGCCGTAGACCGCGGCGTCGTCCCGGCCGCTGGCGGAGACGTTGTCATTGTCGCCGATGAGCACTGCCCCGGTCGCCGGGTTGAAGGACACGTTGCCGAAGGAGATGTCCCGGTAGCTCAGGCCTTTGGCGTGCAGCATCCCGTAGCCCTTCGTCAGGTTGAAGGCGATGCGGCAGAGCATGGCGAAGCTCGGCTCCGCGCGGCGCTTCATCAGATCCACGATGCCGCGGAACTCCTTCGGCCGCAGGGGCATGACATAGCCCAGGCCGCCCCCCGGCCCGCCGGTGATCAGATCCTCCGGCCAGAGAAAGCTCTCGTTCGGGCTGCCCTTCATGAGCAGGTTCTCCAGGATCTCCCGCTGCGTCCGGGTCGCCATCTGGGGAAAATACCACTTGACCGCGCTGTGCTTTCCGCCGCACTCCACCTCGTAGACCTCGCCCTGCGTGCCCGCGCCGAGATACGCGCACACGCGGTACGCGCTGCCGCTCTGGGCCGTCAGCACCGTGCCGGTCTTCAGCATTCCTTCCATATTCATTGCGCATCCGTCCTCCTTCTCCGTCTGATTCCGTTCACTCGCCCGGCGGCGGCACCAGGTTCGGCCGGCCCAGCACCTCCTCGCCGTAGCAGCGGCACCAGAAGGCCACCGCCCAGCGGGCGAAGCTGTCCCGGACGCCGAAATCCTGCGTCAGCCGCTTCTCGAAGCGGAACGCCAGCTGCGGCGTAATCTCCTCCTCCCGCAGCGCGCGCCGGATGTCCATCTTGCCAAGCGCCGCCAGCAGCCACACCTGCACCCGCCGGTCGGGGAAATAGTCCCGCAGCAGCCCCTCAAAGGCCTGCGGATCCTCCGCGGCGCCGGCGTGATCCCGCAGCATCGCGATGAAGGCCTCCTCCATGCCCTGGGCCTCGCGCGCGAAATCCTCCTCGTTCTCCTCCGCGGCCGCCTGCTGCTGCACGTGGTTTTCCAGGAAGGACGGGTCCACCGCCGCCGGGGCCTCGCCCTCGTCCTGCTCATCCCGGAAGCGGGCCCGCCACCAGGTCAGCGTGCGGCCCTCGCCCAGGCGGATCAGCCACGCCTCGAATTCCGGCGTCAGCTCGCCGCCGGGGAGCAGCAGCCTCGCCTTCGCGGCGATCTTCGCCCGGGACTGGTCGGCAAAGGGCTGCAGATACGCAGCCAGCTCCGGCAGCGTGCGGAATTCCCTGCCGTCCACCTCCAGCGGCGCCTCGTCCCGCAGCAGGATCGGCAGCTCGGCCATCAGCTGATCCTGCCGCTTCTTCGTGGCCGCGGTGCCGCAGAGCCGCTCCAGCACGCGGACGCGCTCGATCACCGCGGGATTCGCCCCACTGGCCGCCATGAACTCGCCAAGCAGCCGCTCGCTCAGCATCAGGCGGAGCAGCTGGGCCAGCACCGGATCCGGCCCGGCCGCGATCTGCCCGCGCACCTGGGGATATTCGCCCCAGCTCTGCCCCTGCCAGTACAGCCCCGGGGCCCGGCCGTGCCGGTACAGCCAGCCCAGGAAGATCACATTGCCCAGATCCGGCCGGTTCCGGGCCTCCCGCTCCGCCCAGACGCAGGCCGCCGCGAGGGAGCGGTCCGTCCCCTTGACGGCCTCCCGCAGGCTGCCGCTGAGCAGGAAGTCCTTCCCCTCGGCCCAGTACCGCCCCATCGCGCCGGCCAGCTGCGGCAGCGCGGCATAGGTCTGCCCGCGGAAAATCACGCTGATGCCGCTCATGCGCCGCCTCCTTCCGCCGGATACAGCCGGCCGTCATGCTCCCGCAGCACGCCGTCGCGCCGCATCTCCAGCATGGTCTGCTTCCAGATGATCTTCATCCTCGGCCCGGTCCGCGGGAAGCCGAAGCGCGCCAGCACCTCGTCCTCCAGGTCCTTCTCGGTGAGGCCCAGGCCGGAGCGCAGCACCGCGTTCACCGCCGCGCGGATCTCCTCCGGCGCGACGTGCTCCAGCGGCCGCGGCTCCTCCCCGTCCGCGGGGCTTCTCGGCCGCACCGCCTGTCCGTTCACATACAGGAAGTCCCCGCGCACCGTCACCTCCGCCGCCAGCGTCTCCGCCACGCAGCGGTCCAGCGCGCGGCGGATCGGCTCCGTCACGCGGGTCTTCTCGTTGCCGAAAACCCTCGCCATGCGCCGGTGGAACTCCTCCCGGTGCATGGGCGCCTCCGCCCGCAGCACCCACAGCGCCCGGGCCGCCAGCAGGGCCGCGCTGTCCAGGTTCCGCGGCACAGGCGCGTCCAGCGGATTCGCCCGCACGTAGGGGCCGAAGGTCAGCGCGCCGGTGTCCTCCTGCGCGGCCGTCAGCAGGCCCTCGGCGGAGACGCTCCCGCCCTGCGCCGGGGCCTCCGGCGAGGCGCTCTTTCCGGCCGCCGCCTCCACAAACCGCAGCAGCCGCTGCTTCTCCGTCTCCGGCGAAGCGTACCAGGCCATCGACCACACATGGTGCAGCCGCCAGCCCATGCCGCGCATCACGCTGCCGCGCAGCACGTCCCGGTCCCAGGCCGTCCGCGCCATCGAATAGTGGGCGGAATCGCACTCGATGCCGCACAGGAAGCGCTCCGGCTGCTCCGGATCGATGACCGCGATGTCCACGCGGTAGTCGGAGGCGCCCACGTTCCGCCGGCTGCTGTAGCCCCGGCTGCGCAGGAAGGCCGCCACCTCGTCCGGGAAGGGATCGCCGGTGCCGCGCTCCTCCGGCTGCTGCGGCGCGGTTCCGCCCACCTGCATCGCGTAGTAGATGTACTCGCGCAGGAGGCGCACGCCCTCGCCGGTGCCCTCCTTCACCACGATGTCCGTGGGCAGGATGGAGCCGACCAGCTGCACGCTGTACTTCGCGCGGGTGATCGCCACGTTCAGCCGGCGCTCCCCGCCCTCGTTCATCAGCGGGCCGAAGCGCTGGTACATCCTGCCCTCCGCGTTGCGGGCGTAGCAGATGCTGAAGATGATCGTGTCCCGTTCGTCGCCCTGCACGTTCTCCAGATTCTTCACGAAGAAGGGCTCCTCCCGGTCCTCCGCGAAGTACGCCTCGTACTCGGGATGGCGCAGGCGGAAGGCGTTCACCTCGTCCTCAATCGCCTGCTGCTGCCGCTCGGAGAAGGCGATGATGCCCACGGAGCGCTCCGGCGTCTCCCGCAGGTGCTTCTCCAGCAGCTCCACGCACTTCTCCGCCTCCCGGCGGTTGCACCGGCGGCCGGAGCTCTCGTAGACGCCGTCGGGTACGTAGATATACTCGGTGCCGCTCAGCTGCCGCCGCCCGCTGCCCGGGAAGGTGATCAGCCGGTTGCCGTACAGCTCCCGGTTGGAGAAAGCGATCAGCGTCTCATCCTTGCTGCGGTAGTGCCACAGCAGCGTGCAGCTGGGCAGGCAGGCGTTCGCCTCGTCCAGGATGGACTCGCTGACGCCCCCGTCGGCCTCGTCGTCGTCCTCCTCGCGGTCAAAGTCCGCGCCGCCGTTCACCGCCGCGGCGAAAAAGCTGGTAGGCGGCATCTGCTTCGTATCCCCGGCGATGATCACCTGGCTGCCGCGGTAGATCGCGCCGATCGCGTCCTCCGGCAGAATCTGGGAGGCCTCGTCGAAGATCACCAGGTCGAAATGATACAGATCGGAATCGAGGAAGTAGGCCACCGACAGCGGCGACATCATGAAGCAGGGCTTCAGCTTCTGCAGCAGCACCGGCACCGAGCGGAACAGCTTGCGCAGGGGCATGATGCGGCGCTTCTTGTCCGCCTCCCGCCGCAGGATGGACACCTCGTCCATCGCGCCGTAGAGCCGCGTGACCGCCGCAGGCCGCGCCTCGGAGAGCTTCTCCGCCAGCCGCGCCTGGGCCACGGCCTCCGCCGCCTCCCCGTGCTCGCGGTAGGCCGCGATGGTCTCCTCGTGATCCCACACGCGGAAGTTCAGCAGCGGCCGCAGGTCCTCCCGCCAGAGCATGCCGCTGATCCACTTGGTCAGGAAGGCCTTCCGGTACACGGGCACGGTCAGCTCCGGCAGCAGCTTCTCCGCGCTCAGCCAGTCGAGATACTCGCCCAGCCCCCGCTCCAGGCAGGGGCGGCAGGCCTCGGCCCACTGCAGATGGCTCCGCAGGGCCGCCGGTTCCGCGCAGCGGCCGCACCGCCGGTTCAGCTCCTCCAGCGGCACCGCCCGCAGGTCTTCCCCGGGGAAGAGCGCCAGGAAGGCCGTCAGCTCCTCCGGCTCCGCGCAGGCCCGGGCCAGCTCGTCCCTGAGCGCCTGCACGTCCGCCTCCGGGTACGGGGCGGCGGGATTGCCCAGCAGGCGCCGCGCCCAGTCCTCCGCGGGCGGTGTCAGCCAGCCCTCCAGCAGCGACGCCAGCTCCGCGGCGTCCGGGCCCTCAGTGAGGCCCAGCGCCCGACGGCTCTCGGCGCAGTCGTTCTCCACGTCCCGCAGACAGCCGCGCACCGCGATCAACCGCGCCGCGCACCGCTCCGCCCCGTTCTCGTCCGTGCCGAACAGCTCCGCCAGATTGTGCCGCGCCCCGCGCAGGTCCTCCAGCACCGCCCGCTGCCGCCGCACCTCCGCGAGGCAGTCCTCCACCGGACGGCCGCCGCAGCCCGCCAGCGCGTCCCCGGCCTTCTCCGCCCGCGCGGCCATCTTCGCCAGCGGCTCGCCATGGAGCACCATCCGCTGCCGCTGCGCCGCAGGCATGGCCAAAAGACCGGCCAGCTTCTCCGCCAGCGGGTACTTCGCCAGATAGTCGCGAATCAGCGCGCCGTCCTGCAGCCGCTGCTGCCACTCGTCCCAGTCCAGCCCGGCCTGTCCCGGCTGTGTGCCGCTCAGGGCAGGCAGCTCCGTCACCCGGCGGCGCAGCTCTGCCCGCCGGCGCTGGTATTCCGCCAGCAGCTCCATGCCGGCCAGCACCTCGGCGTCATCCGGGCTGCCGGGCCGCCGCCACGCCGCGCTGAGCTGCCGCCGGTCCTCGCTCCAGCTGGCGCTCAGCAGCCGCCGCAGGAAGGAGCCGCAGGCCTCCCGGTACCGCTCCGCCACCGCCTCCGCGTCCAGGTCGTACACGGCGCTGTTCCAGTCCCTGTCGATCCGGGCGCGCAATCCGCGCAGCTCCTCCGCCAGGGGCCGCAGCTCCTCCGTACGCCGCCGCAGCTCCTCGTACTGGCCCGGCTGATACCAGGCAAGGCTGAAATCAAACGGCAGCAGCAGCATCCGCAGGGCCGCCGCGCACCGCGCGAGGCTCTCCCTGTCCGCGCTCACCGGCTCGCCCAGCACGTTCTTCATATCCCGGAAGAAGGCCGCGCAGTCCGCCAGCGCCGCCTCCTCCTGCCCAAGCACCGCGTCCAGCTCCTCCTCGGAGGCCGCCGCGCGCGCCTTCATCAGCTGCTCCGCCTCCGCGCGGGCCCGTGTCCAGGCGTCGCACTGCGCCGCCAGCTTCTCTCCGCCGTCCCGCCGGTCCCGCGTCTCCCGCAGCAGCGCCTCCCCGCGGGCCAGCCGGCACAGGCGCGCAAAGTCCGCCCACTGCCGCTCCCCGGCCCCCGCCGGATCCACGAACTGCATGAGGGCCAGCACGCCCAGCAGCTGCGCCTGCAGCCGGGCCGCCAGCGCCGGGGCCTGCTCCAGCTCCGCCGCCGGCAGCCGCTCCACCGCGCTGCCCCGCCAGGGATTGTCCGCGGGGATCTCCGGGCTCTGCCGCAGGAAGGCCGCCAGCCGCTTCAGCGCGGCGATCCGCTTCTCGTAATCCTCCGCCGAGAGATCAGTTACATCCTCCGAGAGCAGGCACTGCGGCACGCTTTCCATGCCGCTCACCTCGCTGATGGCCTCCCACAGCGAGCGGTGCAGCGGCTCCCGCACCTCGGTCAGGGCCGTGATGTAGCCGTTGAGTTGCGCCCGCTCCGTATCCAGCGCGTCATAGACCGCCGCGGTGCCCTGCCGCATCTGCCGCCGCGGAGCGTCCAGCGTGTTCACCAGCTCCTGCAGCACGGCCCGCTTCTCCGCCTTGTAGTTGTGCAGCGACAGGCAGGCGTCCTCCAGCCCCGCCAGGGCCAGCCGCCGGTGCACGACGCTCAGCGCGGCCATCTTCTCCGCGACGAAGAGCACCGTCCGCCCGTCGGCAATGCTCTGGGCGATGATGTTGGCGATGGTCTGGCTCTTGCCGGTGCCGGGCGGGCCCTGCAGCACAAAGCTGGCGCCCTGCCGCGACAGCGCGACCGCGTCCAGCTGGCTGGCGTCCGCCGGCATGACCAGGCAGCGCGCCGCGGAGGGCTCCGCGTCGTGATCCATGTGCAGCGCTTCCTCGCTGACCGCCGGCAGCCCGGAGATGTCCCCGCAGAAGGCCCGCACCGCCGGGTGCGCAAAGATCTGCTCCCGGTGCTTCTGCAGATCCTCGTACATGATGATCTTCAGGAAGGACAGCAGCCCCAGCTCCACGGAGCGCTCCACCTGCCAGCCGCTGTCCGCGCCGAGTGCCTCCACCGCGGCCAGGTACGCCTCCGGGTCGCCGCCCACCGCGTCGAACTCCGGCAGCTCCAGCCCCATCTCGGAGGACAGGGCATAGAGCAGCGTGGGGTTCACCACGGTGTCCTCGTCCAGCTTCCGCAGCATGTAGGGGCTGGTGATGGAGGTCAGCTCCAGCGACACGGGCACCAGGATCAGCGGCGACAGCATCCACTCGTCGCCGGGCTTTTGCCGCCACCGCAGGAAGCCGAACACCGCGTAGAGGATGTTGATGCCCTGCTCCTCCAGCGCCGTCCGCGACCGGGCCCGCAGCTGCCGCAGGGTGATGTTCATCTCCCTGACGCTCATGTCCGAGCGCAGCTCGCCCTGCGTCAGCTCCACCGGCGCGCCGGCCCGCTCCATCAGCGCGAACAGGGCCGTCAGCACCTGATCGTTCGGCGTGTCCACCAGGCGGCGGAAGGCCACCGCTTCCCCGCTCACGCACAGGCGGCGGTAGAGCGCGGCCGGGTCGTCCGCCGCGATGCGCAGCGTGGCCCGCTTTGTGCGCCGGTAATTGATCAGGCGGTTGCGGCGGCTCACATCCAGCAGTCCGTGCTTCCACGCCTCAAATTTCGCATCTCTCCGGAAGGTGTCCACACCGTCCCTCCTCTCCGCCCGTCCTCACCAGACGTCGTTCACCGTAATCTCCCGCAGCGGCAGCTCCTCGGGGATGAAGTCCATCATTTCCCCCGCGTTGCAGTGCAGGATCTCCGCCACCCGCAGCAGCACGGACAGGTTCACTTCCTGATTCTTCCGCAGCTTTGTGAAGGTGGCCGGCGCCAGGCCCGCCTGTCTCCGCAGCTCCGCCGGCGTCAGATCCCGCTCCGCGCAGAGCACCCACAGTTTCCGATAGCTGACTTTCATCTCGGCCGTTCCCCATTCCCGCAGATTTGGTTCCGTTGCCTGCATCGTAGCATAACCATCGCGAAAATGCAAGCCGTGTGCTTCACGTTCGCATCAGGTTTTTCGCGAACATTGCTGTTCTTATCAAATTTTAATCACGCGGCATGGGACATCACTACAAGCACGGGCAGGCAGACGGACGGCCGCCGCGGCGCGCTTCATTATATATAGACGGAAATGGGCGGCCCTTTTCCTGCGGCGACCCGGCCGATCGATTCTCCGCAGTGTATGGGGGAAGGAGACCCTATTCCGGCGGAACATGGATTTCCTTCCCCCCTGCCCCCATCTTTCCGAAAAGGCCGCTTGGGGCAGGGGAGTGGATCTTCAGCATGTGTGCGAAGCAGGACGCGCTTATGCGCGGCAGCCGGGCTGCGAAAAATGTTCACAAACCGTTCATGCTCTTGCAACATCCCTGTGTTATTGTAAGCATGTACCGAAAGCGTACAGATTCTCCGCCCCGATCGGCGGAACAGGAGGGATATGTCATGAAGAAACGTTGGATCACCTTCATCGCCTTTGGCGTGGCCTGTGTGCTGGCCGGAACCTGCATCGGCGCGAACCTGCCCCAGAACGCGTCCGCCGAGGCGCCCACGGCTGCCACCGTGGTCACCAGCCCCTTCACGGCGGCCGTCGCCGAGGTGAAGGGCAGCGTCGTGGGCATCAACAATTATCAGATTGTCCGTTACAACAACTCCACCTACGGCTGGGGCGATTACTTCAACTATTTCGGCTGGGGCGATCCCTTCGGCAATGACCGCTACGGCAACCGCGGCCAGGAGACCACCCAGGAGGTCAAGGCGGCCTCCGGCTCCGGCGTGGTCATCGCGGAGCACTATGTGCTGACCAACTATCATGTGGTGGAAAACGCCACCACCCTGAAGATCGCCATCATGAGCGACGACGGCGAGATCAACGAGGAAGGCGCCGTGCTGGTGGCCTCGGACCAGAACCTGGACATCGCCATCCTCTACGCGCCCGACCTCGACATCAAGCCCGTGGCCCTGGGCGACAGCGACAGCCTGCAGGTGGGCGACTGGGCGATCTGCATCGGCAACCCGCTGAGCGACAGCTTCTTCGGCACGGTCACCACCGGCATCGTCTCCGCCCTGAACCGCTCCGTCTCCTCCTCCAGCTATGACAAGTACGGCCGCCGCGAGACCATCACCAACACGATGATCCAGGTGGACGCGGCCATCAACAACGGCAACAGCGGCGGCGGCATGTTCTCCGTCACCGGCGAGCTGATGGGCGTGCCGACCCTGAAATACTCCGGCTCCGCCTATTCCGGCGCGGCCATCGACGGCATCGGCATGTGCATCCCGATCAACGCGGCCAAGCCCCTCATCGAGGACGTGCTCAGCGGCGTCATCCAGACCCCCGAGGTGCCGCAGGAGGCGGATGCGGCGAAGGCTGACACCGCCAAGGAAGGCACCGGCCTCGTCGGCAAGCCCCGCATGGGCGTGTCCATCACCGGCATGAACGCCTCCTCCGCCGCCGTGATGAACGGCACGCTGCCCAACGGCGTGTACGTCTCCGCGGTGGAAGCCAACAGCCCCGCGGCGCGCGGCGGCATGCAGGCCGGCGACATCATCGTGGACTGCAATGACACCGTCATCACCTCCGTCACCCAGCTGCAGGGCATCCTCAGCCAGCTGCAGGAGGGCGACACCGTCCATGTGAAGGTCTACCGCGTGCCCGGCCTGGCGGACATCGTCAGCGGCGCCGCCCAGACCAGCGAGATCCCCGACGGCGAGTATCTTGACCTTGATGTCACCCTGGCCGTCCTGGACGAAGTGAAGCAGTAACCTCAGCCCGCGGGGGCTGCGGAGAAGGGACACAGAGCCCGCTCCGCAGCCCCTTTTTGTTGGCGCCGTCACGCGGAGGCAGGGCCGCCGCTCACATCCCCGCAAAAATCCATGATTGCGAATTGGACGGGATTGTGTTATGATTGCCCTTGGTTCCATTCTGACGAAAAGGGGTATGATGAACATGCAGGTTTTGACCACGCGGGAGCTGAAGGAGCGGCTGCAGGAGCTGCAGGGGCAGGAGATCTGCCTCCAGGGCTGGATCCGCAACCACCGCAGGCAGAAGAATATCGGCTTCATCGACTTTTTTGACGGCACCTGCTTCAAGAACCCGCAGGTGGTCTACGACGGGAGCATCGAGGATTACGACACCGTGAGTGCGCTGCGCGTCGGCGCGGCCATCACCGTGCGCGGCGTCGTCGTGCCCAGCTACAAGGATCCCACCACGCCCGAGGTGCAGGCCAAGGCCATCACCCTGGAGGGCGACTGCCCCGAGGACTACCCGCTGCAGCCCAAGCGCCACAGCGTGGAATTCCTGCGCGAGATCGCCTACCTGCGCCCCCGCACCCGCCTGTTCCAGGCGGTGTTCCGCGTGCGCTCCGTGGCGTCCATGGCGATCCACACCTACTTTCAGGACCGGGGCTACCTGTACGTGCACACCCCGCTGATCACCGCCAACGACGCGGAAGGCGCGGGCAACACCTTCACCGTGACCACCCTGCCCAAGGGCTCCACGGCCCCGGACAGCGAGGACTTCTTCGGCAAGGCCACCGCCCTGGCGGTCACCGGCCAGCTGGAGGGCGAGACCTTCGCGATGGCCTTCTCCCGCATCTACACCTTCGGCCCCACCTTCCGCGCGGAGAACAGCAACACGAAGACCCACGCGGCGGAATTCTGGATGATCGAGCCGGAGATCGCCTTCTGCGACATCCACCAGCTGATGGACATCGAGGAGGACTTCCTCAAATACCTCGTGCGCACGGTGCTGGAGAAGTGCCCGGACGAGCTGGAATTCCTGGACAAGTTCACCGGCGGCGGCCTCATCGAGAAGCTGCGCAGCCTGGCGGACAGCCGCTGCGCCCGCGTCACCCACGAGGAGGCCATCACGATCCTGCGCGAGGCGAACAAGGACGGCCGCTTCCAGTTCGAGCCCCGCTACGGCGAGGACACCGCGAAGGAGCATGAGAAGTACCTGACCGAGGAGTATTTCCACTCTCCCGTGTTCGTGTACGACTGGCCGCGGGACATCAAGGCCTTCTATATGTATCAGAACGACGACGGCAAGACCGTGGCCGCGGTCGACCTGCTGGTGCCCGGCGCGGGCGAGCTGATGGGCGGCAGCCAGCGCGAGACCCGCTACGACCTGCTCACCGCCCGCATGGACGAGCTGGGCATCGGCCGGGATTCCTTCGACTGGTACCTGAACCTGCGGCGCTTCGGCGGCTGCACCCACGCCGGCTTCGGCATGGGCTTCGAGCGGCTGCTGATCTACCTCACCGGCGTGGACAACATCCGCGACGTGATCCCCTATCCGCGCACGCCGATGAACTGCGAGTTCTGATCCCCGCCGGGACGGAGCCGCGCCCAATTTCATCACGAGGAGGCCGCAGCCAATGGCAGGCGAATCGAAGAATCTTGAAAGCCAGCGCCGCGAAGCAAACGGCGTGGAGTATTTTGACCGGGGCCGGATCCAGGGCCGGGACGGGCTCAGCTACGACCGTTTCGCCATCCACACCCACTTCATCCAGGTGGGCGAGGATCAGGCCGAGCTGGTGCGCCGCTATGTGCTGCCCCTCTCCCAGCCGGGGGATGTGCTGGCCTTCGGCGCGAAGGTGATGGCGATGTGCACCCGCAACGTCCGCACCAAGGAGCAGGTGAAGCCCGGCTTCTGGGCGAAGCTGCTCGCGCCCCGCGCCAGCGAGACCGTGGCGGGCGTGGGGATGCACGACGCCTACAAGCTGCAGCTGGCCATCGACATGAAGGGCGCGCCGCGCATCGTGTTCGCGGCCATCGCCTCGGCGGTGACGAAGCTCTTCGGCGTCAAGGGCGTGTTCTACAAGATCGCGGGCAAGGAGGTCGCCGGCATCGACGGCTTCTATTACCGCTCCGCGTTTGACACCTACAAGGATCTGGCGCTGATCAACAACGAGAACGCCGGCGAGCTGTGCGACGCGCTGGAGAAGGCCACAGGCATCCCCGTGGTGCTGATGGACGCCAACGACATCGACCAGAACCAGCTGGGCAAGTGCGCCGACTTCCCGCTGAGCGACGACCAGATTCAGGACGCGCTGCGGGACAACCCGGCGGGCCAGGGCGGAGAGCTGACCCCGTTCATCCTCATCCGCCCCATCCGTTGAGCGCCTTGCGCCGCGCCGCCTGCCTGCTCCTCGCGCTGGGGCTGCTGCTGGGCTGCGCGCAGGCGGAGATGCAGGTACACCAGATCGCGGCCGGCGGCTGCAACGATTCCTACCTCGTCACCGACGGCATCACCACGATCCTCGTCGACTGCGGCACGGATACCGACCAGCACCTGAACAACCAGGTGCTGCTGGACTACCTCGCCCAGAGCGGCATGACCCATGTGGACGTCCACATCGTCACCCACTACCACGACGACCACGCCATCAACATCGACGTCCTCTCGGAGCTCTACGGCACGGACGACACCGTGCTCTACATTCCCTCCGACGAGCTGCCGGAGCGCTTCCTGCCCCTGCCCCACGGCACGGCCCGGCGGATGCGCGAGGGCGACGAGGCCGATTACGGCGCCTTCCACCTGAAGTGCGTCGGCCCGGAGAAGCTGACCTACGACGGCAGCATCAACCGCGACTCCCTGAACGTGGTGATCACCTACGGCAGCGTGCGCTTCCTCGTCACCGGCGACTACATGGACGGCTGGGCCCGCAAGACCTACCCCGACGACATCGCGGACGTGGAGATCTTCTCCTTCCCGCACCACGGCCTGACGCCCATCTGCGCCGGCGACTACACCCTGCGGGCCGTGAATCCGTACATTGTGCTGGTGCCCGGCAACTCCTACTCCGCCGCGCGGAAAAAGCTCATCGATTTGTGGATGAAGGGCGACAATTTCTACTCCTTCCGTTCCGGCCACGTGGTTGTGACGAGCGACGGCACCCGGGAAAGCCTCCAGGTGTTCACGGAAGTGCAGCCGGGCCAGTTCGCCGCGATCTACGAAAACGCGCAGTCCTCCCGGTGATACGAATACGATTTTCCGAGCTCCCGTCTGCCGGCGGGGGCTTTTTTGCAGCCTTTCACGAACGGCAAAAGGCAGAGCATCACCGGCAAAAATCATGCATAATACTCAGCGTTTCGGGCCGGATGATTGCAAATTATACAGCATTTATCCCCTTTATTCACGAATTCAACCCCTTGACAAAAAATCTCGCAAGGGCTATAATGCTTTCATAAGGTCGGTACCAGGTACCGCCAGGCAACCGGATACCCCCAGCACAAAGCTTCCAGGAACTCCCTCGTGTTTTCCGGCGCAGTTTTGTGTTGTTGTACCGGCTGTCACACATCAGACTCTTCGCAGCAGCGCAACTGCTGCAAAGAAAATAGCGGTTAAAACCGCAAAAAAAGGAGGAACCTTTCCATGAAGAAGCTTCTGGCGATCGTTCTGGCGGCCATAATGCTGCTGAGCTGCATCAGCTTCGCGTCCGCTGAGGGCGAGAAGATCAAGCTCGTCGTGTGGTCCTTCACCAACGAGCTGCAGGGCATGATCGAGAAGTACTACCTGCCTAATCATCCCGAGCTGGAGATCGAATTCCAGATCTATCCGACTGACGGCAGCGCCTACACCACCAAGGTGGACAACACCTTCGGTGCGGACGCCACCTCCGCTGACGCCCCCGACATCTTCACCCTGGAAGCTGCTTTCGTGAAGCACTATGTCGAGAGCGACTGGACCGGCGATCTGAAGAGCATCGGCTTCACCGACGAAGAGCTGTCCACCGCCTTCCCCGTGATGGCGCAGATCGGCCAGAACGCTGCCGGCGTCCAGAAGGGCCTGTCCTGGCAGTCCACCCCCGGCGTCCTGATGTATCGTGCCTCCCTGGCCGAGAAGTATCTGGGCGTCACCTCCCCCGAGGAGTTCCAGGAGAAGGTCAAGGACTGGGATACCTTCCTGGAGACCGCTGAGGAGCTGAAGGAAAAGTCTGAAGGCGCCTGCAAGATGGTCATCGGCGCTGGCGACATCTGGAACGCTTATCAGTATCAGCGCGCCGAGGGCTGGGTTGTCGACGGCAAGCTGGTCATCGACGACGAGCTGCTCGACTTCGAAGAGCTGTGCAAGACCCTGGAGCAGGACGACCTGACCCACAAGGGCGGCGCCTGGTCCGAGGTGTGGTTCGCTGGCATGCGCGGCGAGCTGGAGACCCTGTGCTACTTCCTGCCCACCTGGGGCCTGCACTACACCCTGAAGCCCAACTGCGTGGCTGGCTGGGATG
>CAMNHF010000059.1 GCA_946538975.1 uncultured Clostridia bacterium
GGATGAAGCTCTACGGCACGGCCCGCTCCATCTCCTACTATGATTTCGAGATCGCAGGCAGCGACGGCACAGCCGAAGACCTGGCCTTCTATGTCTGGCGCGAGCCCGGCGGGGAATGGGTCGGCGGCATGGGCGGGTATGAGTGATTGCCAATATGGAACAGCTCCCGCAGGACGTGTGCCCTGCGGGAGCTGTGTTGTTTTTTGCTTTCGCAATACCATTTTTCAGGGAATTGTCTGATAGTGCCGCAGCGCCTCCTCCATGGCTCTTTCGTTCTCCGGCGGAAATTTCGGTCCCCGATCGCCCTCCGTCTTCGCCCTGCTGCAGCAGTCCCTTTCGGTGATCCCGGGCTTGGCCTTCAGGCGGGCAATGTACAGGTTCGGCACATGCAGGCTGATGCCGGTGCGGGGACAGGGAAATGACCGTCCCGGCGCCATCGAATTTGTCCGGTTTCAATGCCCGCATCAGCGCCCGGCGCTCCCGACCGTTCATGACATCGCGCCGAGCTTGCCGGTCTCCGCTCACCCGTGCTTTTTCTCCCGGTATTCCCCCGGGGTCATCCCGGTCAGCTCCTTGAACACCCTGCTGAAGTGGCCCTGGCTGGAGAAGCCCAGGTAGGCGGCGATGGCGGCGACGGGCTTGTCCGTGTAGCGGAGGAGGCGCTTGGCTTCCTCTGCTTTTTCCTTGCGCACAAAGGCGGCCAGCGGGATGCCGGCCTCCCGGGTGAAGCGGCGGGACAGGTGCTGCCGGCTCAGGAAGAGGTGCTCCGCAATCTGATCCGTGGTGATGGGCTCGGACAGGTGGTGCTGGACATAGTTCGCCACCTGCAGCACCAGCTCGGTGGGGTAGTGGCCCAGGCGGATCCGCTGCACCTGCCGGGTGTAGAACAGCACCATGTCATAGCTCAGCTGCGTGATCCGGCGGATGTCGGTCATCAGCTCGCACTGGCGGATGTAGGCGTCGCTGGCGGAGAGGGCGTCCTCCACGTCCATGCCGCCGCGGATGGCGCTGCGGCTGGCTAGGGTGATGGTGGCAATGAAGGTGTTTTTCGCCTGGCGGAGCTGATCCGCAGCCATGACCCCCGGCCGCACAGCCGGGGCATTCTCCACAAAGGCCTCCAGTGCGGCGATATCCCCTTTGCGGATGATGTTCATGATGGTCTGCTCCACCGCCAGGGAGTTGTGCAGCGCCTCGGGGGAAGGGGCCTCCTCGGCCATGCGCTGCTCGGCCCGGGTTTCCTCCAGCCCGAAGGCGTTGTCCCCGCTGCCCACCAGGTCGCCCAGGGTCAGCTTCTCCCCGTTCAGGGCGAAATTGATGGTGCAGAGCATCTGCAGCACAGCCTCCAGGGGCATCTGAACGATCTGCTTCATCCCCTGCACAAAGTCGGCCACGTCGTCGGCCGGGATGTCCAGCTGGAAGGCCATCTCCCGCAGCTCCTGGTCCTGACTGGCTGCCAGCCTGGACGGGCCGATGACGATGCGCCGGGTGCCGATCACCACCACGCCATAGTAGAAAAAGCGGCTGTTGATGTGATAGCCCACGGAGCGGTCAATGGCCATCACCGCATCCAGGTCCGAACGGATGGGATCCACGGGCAGCGCGGCCAGGCTGTGATAGAACACCAGGCTGTCCCCGTCATAAAGCCGGACCGGAATGCCGGACAGATTGCCGATGGTGGTGCTCAGGTAAATCAGATCCTCTGTTTTCATCCGCATCGCCTCCCGCAGAATGGTCAGCCAGTATGCGACAAGTATACGATATCCGCGACAGATCTGCAATACCCGGCAGGCGCTCTCTGCTACAATACAGGTGCTGAGAACCCTGTTTCCACACGACAAAGGGGGAGAGAACCATGAAAAAGAGCAACAAGGGCAAGCTGATCACCATCGCGGTGCTGCTGATCGCGGCACTGGCGCTGAACATCGCCTGCAGTGCGCTGAATCCCATGATCACGTCCTTCATGGGCGCCAACCTGAACCCGATGATCACGGGCAAGAAGGCGGCGAAGAGCGCGGAGATCCTCAGCCCTGCCGAGGCAGCGGAGCAGAGCCTGCGGATGGCGGAGCGGCTGGAGGAGGAGGGCATTGTGCTGCTGCGCAACGAGAACAGCGCCTTGCCCCTGGCCGCCGGCACGAAGGTGAACCTCTTCGGCTACGCCTCCGTGGACCCCATCTACGGCGGCACCGGCAGCGGCAGCGGCGACACCTCCGCCAATGTGGATGTGGTGCAGGGCCTGACCAACGCGGGCCTTGTGGTGAACGACCAGCTGGTCACGTTCTATCGGAACGCCGGCGTGGCCCGGGCCAAGCAGGGCGGCTACTCCGGCTCCAACTTCACCCCGGCGGAGGTCCCGGCGGAGAAGTATTCCGACGGCCTGATGCAGTCCGCCCGGGAGTACGCGGACACCGCCGTCATTGTGATCTCCCGCATCGGCGGCGAGGGCGGCGACCTGCCCCAGGACATGTTCGCTTCCAAATACAGCCAGACCGACGACGGCCGGCACGATCTGGAGCTGACGAAGGATGAGGAGGACCTGCTGAACCTGGTCAAGACGCAGCATTACAGCAAGGTCATTGTGATGATCAACGCCTCCAACGCCATGGAGCTGGGCTTTGTGGAAGATGTGGACGCCTGCGTCTGGGTGGGCAGCCCCGGCGCCGTGGGCTTCAACGCGGTGGGCCGCATGCTCACCGGCGAGGTGAACCCCTCCGGCCGGCTCACCGACATCTACGCCTATGACCTCACCACCGCGCCCGCCTATTGCAACGCGGGCAGCTTCACCTACGGCAACCTGAAGCGGAACTATGTGGAGTATGCCGAGGGCATCTACGTGGGCTATCGCTACTACGAGACCACGGCGGAGGACGGGTACATCGACTATGCCGCCACGGTGCAGTATCCCTTCGGCTACGGCCTGTCCTACACCGCCTTTGACCAGTCCATCGAGAGCTTTGTGGACGGGGGCGGGAACATCATCCTGCAGGTGAAGGTCACCAACACCGGCAGCACGGCCGGCAAGGATGTGGCCCAGGTCTACTACACTGCCCCCTATACGAAGGGCGGCATCGAGAAGGCCCATGTGGTGCTGGCGGGCTTTACCAAGACGAAGCTGCTCCAGCCGGGGGAGAGCGAGACCCTGACCATCTCCTTTCCCGAGGAGGACATGGCCTCCTATGACAGCCGCGGCAGCGGCTGCTGGGTGCTGGAGGAAGGCACTTATCAGATCAAGCTGATGAAGAACTCCCACGAGGTCATTGACAGCCGGGAGCACATCGTGGCCAGGACCGTGACCTACGGCGAGGGCCATGCCCGTTCCACGGACAAGACAGCCGCGGTGAACCGCTTCGCGGATGTGGAAAACGGCCAGATCACCGTCTATGTGTCCCGGGCGGACTGGGCCGGCACCATGCCCCGGGCCCGGGTGGACGGCAAGGAGGCCTCTGCGCAGGTGGTGGACGCCTTCACCAACAAGGCGCCCTATGCGGTGAACCCGGACGATCCCGCCATCGTGTACAAGGACAACGGCCTGACCCTCACGGACATGGCCGGCCTCGCCTGGGATGACCCCAAGTGGGAGCTCCTCCTGCAGCAGCTCTCCGACGAGGCCGCCGGCGTGACCTGGGCTTCCAACATCGACGACGTGATTGCGGAGTACGGCTCCGCCGTGCCCTCCTCCTTCCTCCAGAACGCGGTGATCGTGCTGGTGGACGAATAAGGTTTTTCCTTCCCGGCTCCCTCCTGCATCCCCGGCGGGCGGGAGCCGTTTTCCGTGACAGATTTCGGCGATCTGCGACAAATCTGCAATACACAATCAGGCCCGGGCGATTATAATGTTCCTGCAGACAAGGAGGAAGCCCTCATGAACGTTGAACAGGTGATCAGCCGGATGACCGTGGAAGAAAAGGCAGCTCTGGTCTCGGGCACGGACTTCATGTACACCAACCCCATCCCGCGGCTGGGCGTCCCGTCCCTGTGCATGTCCGACGGCCCCCACGGTCTGCGGAAGCAGAAGGCCGGCGGCGACAACGGGATCACGGCCAGCGAGCCGGCCACGGCGTTCCCCACGGCGGTGACCACCGCCTCAGGCTGGAACCCGGAGAACCTCCGCCGGATGGGCGAGGCCATTGCGGAGGAGTGCCGCCATTACGGCGTGCACACGCTGCTGGGCCCCGGGGTGAACATCAAGCGGAATCCCCTGTGCGGGCGGAATTTTGAATACTTTTCCGAAGACCCCTATCTGGCGGGCGTGCTGGGCGCGGCCATGGTGGAGGGCGTGCAGAGCCGGGGCGTGGGCGTGTCCGTGAAGCACTTCGCCATGAACAACAGCGAGAACTACCGCTTCATGGGCAACTCGGTCGCATCGGAGAACACCATCCGGAATCTGTATCTGAAGCCCTTTGAATACATTGTGAAGCACGCTCATCCCGCCACGCTGATGTGCGCCTACAATCAGATCAACGGTGTGTACTGCTCCGAAAACGAGTGGCTGCTCACCGATGTGCTGCGCAGGGAATGGGGCTTTGACGGCGTGGTGATGACGGACTGGGGCGCGGTGCATGAGCGTGTGGCCGGGCTCAGAGCCGGGCTCGACCTGGAAATGCCCGGCGACACCGCCATCTGCCGCCGGAGGATTCTGGACGCAGTGCAGGACGGGTCCCTGCCCATGGCTGACCTGGACACCGCCTGCCGGAACATTCTGCGATGGGTTGACCGGTATGCAAAGCCTGCGGATCAAGCCCCCGTGGATTGGCAGGCGCATCACGACCTGGCCGGGGAAATCGCCGCCGACTGCGCCGTGCTGATGAAGAACGACGGCGCGCTTCCCCTGACAGGAAAGGAAAAGCTGCATATTGCCGGCGAGCTGTACGAAACCATGCGCTATCAGGGCGCAGGAAGCTCCATGATCAACCCGACCCGGGTGACAACGGTCAGGGATGCCTTTGAAAAGCGGCATATCATCCATCATTCCTTGGCGGAGTGTGATACCATCCTTGCCTTTGCAGGCCTGACCGATGAATACGAATCCGAGGGCTGCGACCGGGAAAACATGCGCCTGCCGGAAAAGCAGATCAAGCTGATCGACGCCATGATCGCCACCGGCAAAAAGGTGATCGTGGTGCTGTTCGGCGGCGGCGTGGTGGAGCTGCCCTTCAACGACCGGGTCAACGCCATCCTGAATATGTTCCTGCCGGGGCAGAACGGCGGCGAAGCCACAGCACAGCTGCTCTTCGGCGAGAAGAATCCTTCCGGCAGGCTGGCGGAAACCTGGCCCATCCGCTATGAAGATGTGCCCGGCCACGAAACCTTCGGGAAAACCCTGCAGGAAGTCTATGCCGAGGGGACAGAGGTGGGCTATCGGTATGATCGGAAGCACGGCATTCCTGTGCGCTATCCCTTCGGCCATGGGCTGAGCTATACCACCTTTGCGCACAGTGAATGGCAGAGGGATGGAAGCACCTGGACGCAAACCATCACCAATACCGGCAGCCGCTGGGGCGGTGAAGTGGCCCAGCTGTATCTGGACGGCGAGCTGAAGGGCTTTGCCAAGGTGTATCTGAACCCCGGAGAAAGCACAACGGTTACGATTGTCACAGAAGAAGAAACCAAGGCCGTCTATTCCGATACCTGCATGGTTCCTGCGCTTCCCGGGTCCTTCCCGATCACCATGGAATCCCGGTTTACCGATTTGCAGCAGTCCTTCATGGGCCGCATTCTGTTCAGCGCAGTACTGTCCGTGGCCAGATCGCAGATGAGAAAGACGGAGAAAATGCCGGACGGCCCGGAAAAGGAAAACGCAAGGAAAGGCGCGCTGTTCCTGAAGCGCATCCTGGAAAGCAATTCCCTGCGCTCCATGTCCATGTCCGCCGGGCAGAGCATGCCCTGGCACGTGGCGTGCGGCATGATGGAAATGGCGAACGGCCACCTGATCAAGGGCATCAAATGCTTCCTGTCACCCGTGAAAGTCCCCAAGCTGCCAAAGGAGGAGAATGCGCAATGAAGCTGCCGGCAAGTCTGGTCCGCTCCGACACCGTCACCAGGAAAGAGAAATGGCTGGGCTATCTGCTGGGCCCCGCCGGCGCGCTGCTGCTCAACGCGGTGCTGGCCACCTATCTGAACGTCTACTACACCGACGTGCTGAAGCTGACACCCCTGTGGGGCGGCATGTTCCTGACGATCTTTCCCATTGTGTCCAAGGTGATCGACGCCGTCACCAACATCCTCATGGGCCAGATCATCGACCGGACGCGGACGAAGGAAGGCAAGGCCAGGCCCTGGCTGCTGCTGTGCGCGCCCCTGGTGACCATCACCGCCATCCTGCTCTTCACCGTGCCGGAGGGCAGCGACACGGTGAAGGCCGTCTGGGTGATGATCAGCTACAACCTGTTCTACTCCTTCGCCTACACCATCTTCAACATGAGCCACAACCTGATGGTGCCCCTGTCCACCCGGGACGGCACCTCCCGGGGCGGCCTCTCCGTTTTCAACCAGATCACCACCATCATGATGAGCGGCATCCTGGTGGCCCTGGTCTTCCCCATGGCGGTCATGCCCATGATCGGCGTGGACAAGTCCAAGTGGATCACCCTCATGTCCGTTCTGGCCATCCTCGCCCTGCCCCTGACCCTGCTGGAGTACTTCTTCACCAAGGAGCGGGTGACGGAGGAGAACGCCGGGGAGAAGCAGGAGGAAAGCCGGTTTTCCCTGGGTCAGCAGATCAGAATCCTTTTCACGGATAAATACATGGTGCTCATGTATGTGTACTTCCTGGTCTACACCATCGGCACCACCCTCAAGAACCTCGGCCTGGTGTACTACTGCAACTATGTGCTGGGCACCTACAACGACGGCATCACCCAGATGCTGGTCTCCGTCATCGGCGGCGTGCCCATGGGCATCGGCATCTTCGCTGTCTGGCCCCTGGCGAAGAAGTTCGGCAAGCGGAACGTGACCATGGTGGGCTTCCTGCTCTACGCCCTGGGCAGCCTGATCTGCTGGCTGTTCCCGACCAGCCTGGTGATTGTGCTGGCGGGCCAGTTCATCAAGAACATCGGCGGCCTGCCCTGCGCCTATGTGTTCATGGCGCTGTTCGCGGACTGCCTGGATCATCTGGAGTGGAGAAAGAATGTCCGCATGGACGGCGCGGCCATGTCCATCTACAACATCATCGCAGTGGCCATGGTGGGCATCATGACCGGCGTGTTCAACTGGATGCTGGCTGCGGCCGGCTATGCGGCGCCCATCACGGCCGGCAGCGTGGCGGAGGCCTCCTCCTGGCTGGCGGCCAATGGGCAGACCGCCCAGGTGGCGCTGGAGAGTCTGAAGCCCGCGGCGGACGGTGTGCTCACCGTCGCCCTGCAGCAGCCTGACTCCGTCAACTGGGTGATCTCCTTCGCCTTTGTGGGACTGGAGGTGTTCACCGGCATCATCCTGGCGGTGATCCTGTGGTTCATCAATGTGGAGAAGAACATCGCCAGGGAGCAGGAAGAGATCAGGGCCAGGAGGGCAGCCGAATGAAAGCCATCCGATTGAGAACGGAGTATCTGGTCAATCCCCTGGGCATTGACCTGCAGCACCCCCGCCTCTTCTGGAACTGCGAGGGCGGCGTCCGCCAGAGCGCGTATCAGATCGTCTGCGATCAGTGGGACAGCGGCAAGGTGCTCTCCTCCTCCATGCACGCGGATTATCCCGCGGCGCTCTCCGACCGGGAGTGGGTGACCTGGAGGGTGCGCCTGTGGGATGAAAACGATGTGCCCGGGGAATGGAGCGAGCCCGCGTTCTTCGAGATGGGCATCAGCCGCTGGGAGGCGGCCTGGATCACCGGTGATTACCGCGTGGACAAAAAGCGGCGCTATCCCGTGGACTGCTTCCGGAAGATCTTTTCCGTCCGGAGCGTGAGAAGCGCAAGGCTGTACATCACCGCCTGCGGACTGTATGAAGCCGAACTGAACGGTCACCGGGCAGGCGATTTCATTCTGGCTCCGGGCATCACCGATTACAAAAAGCGCATCCAGTACCAGACCTATGACGTGACGGATCTGCTGACGGAGGGCGAAAACGTGCTGACCGTGCAGCTGGCGGACGGCTGGTACCGGGGCAGCACGGGGGCCTGGGGCCTCAAAAACCAGTACGGCACGGAGACCGCCCTGCTGTGCCAACTGGAGATCACCGGCGAGGACGGGGCGCGGCAGGTCATCTGCTCGGACGCCTCCTGGGACTGGAGCCAGGACGGGCCGATCCGCTTTGCGGACAACAAGGACGGCGAGATCGTGGACGCCGCCCGGCAGCCCGGCTATAACGGGAAGGCGAAGCGCACCTCCCGCGCCGTCACGCCCTCCGCCTCGGACAATGTGCCCGTCCGGGAGCACGAGCGGTTCACGCCGAAGCTGATCCGCACCCCTGCCGGGAAAACCCTGCTGGATTTCGGCCAGAACATCGCAGGGTACGTGTCCTTCCGGGTGCGGGCGAGGCAGGGGCAGAAGATCACGCTCACCCACGGGGAAATGCTGGACAGCCGGGGCGAATTGACACTGCGGAACATTCAGTGCAGCAGCAAGAGGATCACCACCCCGCTGCAGCGCATCGAATACACCTGCCGGGAGGGCCTCAACGAATACAAGCCCCGCTTCTGCATCTTCGGCTTCCGGTATGTGCAGGTGGACGGCGATCTCGAGGTGAAGCCCGGGGACTTTGAAGCCATTGCCGTCTATTCGGACATGGAGGACACGCTGGCATTCGACAGCTCCAATGACCTTTTGAACCGCTTCGTCTCATGCACCCGCTGGAGCACGAAGAACAACTCTGCCGATCTGCCCACGGACTGCCCCACCCGGGAGCGCCACGGCTGGACCGGGGACGCCCAGATCTTCTTCGGCACGGCGGCGTATCTCTTCGATTACGCCTCCTTCTCCAGAAAGTTCCTGAACGACATGTACGACTGGCAGCGGAAGGACGGCTGCCTGCCCCAGATCGCTCCGGCGGGCGGCGTGGATTTCTACATGAACACCATGAACGGCTCCGTGGGCTGGGCGGACGCGGGCGTGATCATCCCGTACCGCTTCTGGAAGCAGTACGGGGACGAGCGCATCCTGACGCAATACTGGCCCGGCATGAAGCGGTACGCGCAGTTCATGATGAAGCGCTGCGGCAAGACCGGTCTGCTGGCAAAGCCTCTGGGGCTTCATGGCGAGAACCGAAAGTATGCTGTCAATGCGGGCCAGAGCTACGGCGAATGGGCCGAGCCCGCGGAAGTGCACCCCAGCAAATGGACGGATATGGCAGCGCCGCACCCCGAGGTCTCCACTGCATACACCGCCTATGTGATGGGCCTGATGGCGGAGATCGCGGAGCATCTGGGGAAGGTGGAGGACGCGGCGCTGTACCGCGGGTATGCATCCGGCTGCAAAAAAGCCTATCAGGAGCTGGTGGAAAAGCCGGATTTCTCCCTGGACACGGATCGCCAGGCCGTGCTGGTTCGTCCGCTGTATATGAACCTGCTGAACGAAAAGCAAACGGAATTTGCCAGGCAGCGTCTGCTGCAGGCCGTGAAAAACTATGGCTGCCGGGTGGGCACCGGCTTCCTGTCCACACCGCTGATCCTGGACGTACTGGACAAGATCGATCTGGAGACAGCCTATCGGATGCTGGAAAACGAGGAAATGCCCGGCTGGCTGTTCATGCCCAAGGCAGGGGCCACCACCGTGTGGGAGAGCTGGGAGGGCACCCGGGCCCAGGGCGGCATTGCTTCGTTGGATCATTATTCCAAGGGTGCGGTGCTGGAGTGGGTGTTCCGGGTGATGTGCGGTGTGCAGGTAGACGGGGAGAACCACTTTGTCATCGCGCCGCGGCCCGGCGGACACTTTGACCACGCAGGCGTGGAATACAGCAGCGTTTTCGGCCGGGTGGAAAGCGGCTGGAAGCGGAGCGGCGGCAAAACCGTTTATACCTTCACCGTCCCCGCCAACTGCACGGCGCGGATCTGCCTGCCGGACGGCACAAGCCGCACTGTTCCCGCCGGACGGCACACCTTCACGGCGGCGCAGTGAGCCGGGCGGGAAAGACGGCACCGGCCTCGTGGCCTGCGCCTGTCAGCCTTGCGGCCATGCGGAGCTGTGAGATCTGCTGCCGCCGGTTCCGGGAAGCATCACGGACACGGCGGCGCCGGAAGACTGGCTGGGCGATATGGATCCCTATGGTGACGAAGCAATGATTTCATCACGCAGTACTTGAAGGATTGCCAATATGGAACAGCTCCCGCAGGACGTGTGCCCTGCGGGAGCTGTGTTGTTGTGGTGCTTGTAATGCTGCTTTTCATGGAAGCATCCGAAAATGACGCAGCGCCTCCTCCATGGCCTTCTCCTTCTCCGGCGAACGCTTCGGCAGCCGATTGCCTTCCGTCTTCGCCCTGTTATCGCAAAGCCGCAGCAGGGCAGCCTGATGCCCGGCCGCCGCGCGCTCGATGAATTTCCTGCGTCTGCTGTCCGGATCCCTGACAGCTTCCATCGGGTGATCACCTCTTTTCACCATGATCGACGACGGGCGGAGGGCCTTCTGTCGATGACAGGAAAAACTTCTGGCGGAGTGTCATATATAAATGACCTCACCAGGTTTCAGTTCTGGTGAGGCCGTGCTGCAATTGAATCCACTTACATTGTTACTCTTTGCTGAGCGGTATTGCTTCATCCATTCTGGGCTGCTGATCCTCATAGATGGGCACCAGCGTCAGGTTGTTCAAATCGTCTGTCGTATCGAACAGCACATCAAACACCAGCTGGTTTTCCCCGGCCATCGCGATGCCCTGTACGCCGTCTTCTTCGATCACCGCACCGTCCCGGCAGAGAGCCCAGCCTCCAATGATGTTGAGGTTCTCCGGGTTTTCCCAGGTTTCCCAGACCTGAACCCAGGATGCGGGGCAGGTGACGGTGATCTTCCCCCGCAGATCAATATGGCCGGCAGTCAGTTCGACGGATGCGGTGTATTCGTGTCCTTTCCCACTGCCGCGAAGATGGGTCAGGTCGTTGTTCTGCTTCAGGGTGAATTCAAAGGAGGTCGTTTCGCCGCTCTCTGTGGCTTGCCGGTAGGTGGTGCCATCCTGGTACATGATGCTGCGGTTCCGACCCAGGCGGGCCTGAACGTTCAGGGGATCGCTCAGGCAGTCCTCCTGGATCTCACATTCCTTCCAACCGATCACGCTTCCGTCCGGCTGGTTGATATTGTCGCCGCCGATGATGTCCAGATCGGTGCCGTCAGCCAGGCTCAGACCGTCAAGCAAGCCGATATCCATGGCGGCAATCCATCGCTGCCCGCTTCCGTCCAGTTGCAGAATCGCCTGCTGCCGTTCGGGGATGTCGCTGACCATTGTTTGTGCAGCAATCATATCCGGTTCTTCCCAGCTCCAGCTGATAGTCTCTTCCGGTGCTCCTTCGTGCAGCTCCGTTGCGTTCCAGCTTCCGCTCATCCGGTACGCGATGAACACACGATTTCCCTCATAATATGCCTGTTCAATCCGGACGGTGATGCCGTCTTCTGTTGTCCACTCTTTGCCGATGGGTTCCGCAAACTGGTCCACAGCGGACAGCCTGCTGTCCCCGCGGGGATCGTGCGAGAGCTGATCAAACAGCCCAAGTGCGGCAGCCAGCGCGCCGGTGACTGCGACCACAATCAACGCGATCGCAATCAGCATCGTAACAGATACTCTCTTTACCACAGGTTCTTCTCCTTTCGCATTCGCAAGAACCCGCTGCGTGAGCCATGGATCTTCCTGCAGACCCGAAAGCGCGGTCTTCATCGCCGACTGGACTTTCTCCTGTTCCTCATGCAGGGTCATGATCATCACTTCCTTCCAAGGCGCGGCGCAGCTTTTTCCTTGCGCGGTTCAACCGGCTGCTGACTGCCTGATGGGTAATCCCCAATGCGGCCGCAGCCTCTTCATACGTCATACCCTGAAGCCAGCACAGCAGTGCGGCTTCCCTCAGCTTCACCGGCAGGTTCATCACAGCGAGTGTCAGGGCTTCGCTCTGTTCATCTGCCGGTTCGGCAGCCTCCGGAAGCATCTCCGGGGTGATGCTCCGGTCCACATGCCGGAACCAGCCGGTTCTGCGCAGATCCTTGCATGTGTTGATCGCGATCCGGTTCAGCCAGGTGCGCTCCGAGGCGTCCCGCCGGAATGATCCCAGATTCCGATAGGCTTTGATAAAGGTTTCCTGCACAGCATCCTTTGCCAGGTCCTCATCATGCAGATAGGCATAACACAACCGCAGCAGGGGAAGCTGATACAGGCCGACCATCCGTTCAACTTCTTTCTCCAAACTGTCAGGGCCCTTGACAGTTTCCATGGCGGCCTCACCCCCTTTCACCCATTAGACGACAAATTTCTGTTTTTTGCAATATCCGGGCGAAATCATTTCATAGAACCTGGTTCCTTGCACATCCGCCCCGCATCTGCTATCATATCTCCCAGAAGGTCACAGAGGTTTGCTGTGGATGGCAGGAGGATCGGCTATGAACACATTGCTGCTGGTGGAGGATGACGCGGTGCTGCGGGAGGGGCTCGCAGAACTGTTTATCCGGGAAGGGTATCGGGTCGTTGAGGCGGGATCCGTGCGCGAAGCCCGGGCCAGGCTGGATGATGCCGTTCAGGCCGTTGTGATGGATGTGGGCCTGCCGGATGGCGACGGCGTGGCCCTGTGCCGGGAATGGCGGGCCATGGGCGACACGCGGCCGATCCTGTTTCTCACGGCCAGGGACGAGGAATTCGATGTGGTGCGCGGCCTGGACTCCGGCGGGAACGATTACGTGACCAAGCCCTTCCGGATGCAGGAGCTGCTCAGCCGGGTGCGCGTCCTGCTGCGCGGCAGTGCGCCGAGAAGGGTCACAGCCCGGGGCGGATTCGCCGTGGACGAGACGCGGATGCAGATCACCCGCGACGGTGAGGCCCTGCCGCTGACACTGACGGAGTACAGGATTCTGGTGCTTCTGCTGGAGAGCAAGGGCGTCGTCTCCCGAGACCGGCTGCTGCAGCTGCTGTGGGACGACGGCGGGAAGTACATCGACGACAACACGCTCTCCGTCCATATGAGCCGGCTGCGGGAGAAGGTCGGCGCAGCGCAGATTCGCACGATCCGGGGGGTTGGGTATCAATGGTCGGATATGTGATCGGCGGCATCCTGGCGGCGGCCCTCCTCGTGATGGCTGTTCATCTGCTGCGTCAGAGGAAGCGCCTCAGCAGGCTGGCGGAGCAGATGGAGGACTTCCTGGCCGGACGGGAGAAGCCCCTGCCCTTTTCCCTGCGGGAAGACACAATCGCTCCGCTGGAAAATGCCGCGGCCGAAATGGAAAACCGGATCGCGGTGGAGCAGGAGCGCTGCCGCCGGGAAGCCCGGCGCACCAGCGATCTGACGGCTGACATCTCCCATCAGCTGAAGACGCCGCTGGCCTCTCTCCGGCTGTTCGTGGAGATGGACGAGGGCGCGCACCTGGCGCAGGAGATCAGTCAGATCGAGCGGATGGAAGCCCTGATCGGCAGCCTGCTCCGCCTGGAAAAGCTGTGCGCGGACGGGTATGAATTCACCTTTGCGGATCACGCGGTCCGGCCGCTCATCGAAAGCGTGTGGAGCCGGCTCCGCCCACTGTGGCCAGAGAAGGTCATGCAGATCGAAGGCGATGCAGCGATCCGCTGTGATGAAAAGTGGCTGTCCGAGGCCTTCCTGAATCTGCTGAAAAACGCCTGTGAGCATACGGCGGCAGACGGGAAGATCACCGTTCGGATGGAGCAGACCGACCGGGCCTTCTTCTGCACGGTCGAGGACAACGGGGGCGGTGCGGCGGAGGCGGATCTTCCCCATCTGTTCGACCGCTTCTACCGCGCGCAGGATCAGAAGCAGAGCGGCGCGGGGCTCGGTCTGGCGATCGTGAAGGAGATCATTTACCGTCACCACGGCCAGATCTCGGCAGAAAACACAAAAGACGGACTGAGATTTGTCCTCTCGATTCCGATCCTGAATCTCACGCGGTCCTGATTCCGGAAGAAAAGCTGCGGGGAGCGGCTGTTATGCTGCATCCCCGCCCTTTCTTTTCCGCAGTCTTACGAAATCGTAAGGTGAAAGTCACCTGAAAGCAAGGATATTCTGGTAGCATTCAGCTGAGGAGGGATGAACCATGGAAGCATTGTGCTGTGAAAGCCTCACGAAGACCTACCAGAGCGGCGGTGTGCCCGTGCACGCGCTGCGGGACGTCAGCCTTTCCTTTGCCCAGAGCTCCTTTACCGCCGTGACGGGGAAGAGCGGCAGCGGCAAATCCACCCTGCTGCACCTGCTCTCCGGTCTGGACCGGCCCACGTCCGGGAGCGTCGTCTATCAGGAGCACGACCTGGCAAAGTACAACGACAACCAGCTTTCCGTCCTTCGCCGCCGCCGCTTCGGCTTTGTGTTCCAGAGCTATAATCTGGTGCGGGAGCTGACGGCGCAGGAAAACATCCTGCTGCCCGTGATGCTGGACGGCCGTAAGCCCGACGAGGGCCATCTGAACCGGCTCATTGAGATTCTGGGCATCGGGGATCGCCTTTCCCACCTGCCGGGCGCCATGAGCGGCGGCCAGCAGCAGAGGGTGTGCATCGCCCGGGCGCTGGCCAACAAGCCTGCCATCCTCTTCGCTGACGAGCCCACCGGCAACCTGGACGGAAAAACAGGACGGGAGGTGCTGACCCTGATGCGCACCGTCAGCCAGGAGCTGGGCATTACCATGATTCTGGTCACCCACGATCTGGGCGTGGCCGAGCAGGCCGAACGCATCATCCGCCTGGAGGACGGGCAGGTGGCCGATGACAGCGGGGTGACGGTGCGATGAAACGCCTCACCATGAATCAGGTGGCCCGGGCCAGCCTGAAAGCCAACAAAAAGGCCTATTTCAGCCTGGCCATCGGTATTTTTCTGGCGGTGTATCTGTGCTCCGCCTCGGTGCTGGCGGCCTACGGCTCCGTCAAGGCCAATGAGCAGAAGATGATCGAACGGGTGGGCTGGATCGACGCCGTGCTCCTGAATTCCGCGGAAGTATCGGATGAGATCGTGCGGAACAGCGAGTTTTTTGCCCGCGTCGGCAAGGTGTTCGTTACCGCTCAAATCGACAAAACGGGCCAGTATGTGGGCTATTACGATGAGGAAGCGCAGGCCCTGCTGCCCCGGAAAGTGCTGGAGGGCAGGCTGCCGGAGCATCCCGGCGAAATCGCCCTGGAGGAGACCGCCCTGGCACAGCTCCGCCTGGATCTTCAGGTGGGCGGTCAGGTCACCTGGACCATGCGGCCGCTGGAAGGCCTGCCGGAGGAGAGAACGTACACGCTGGTGGGTGTGCTGGTCGATCAATCCGCCTGGATGGAAAGCTACGGTACCATGTATTCCGATCAGGGCACGGCGGAATGGCCGAACGCGCTGGTGTATGCGGGGGACACGCCCTTTCAGTCGGGCAATGCAGCCGTACACCGGGTGGTCACCTACGCCCCGCTGGTCACCTATACCCTCTTCACGCATTCCCCCGCCTATGAGAACTGGGGCTATACCCTGATTGCTGTCAGCCGTTCCGCCGGCCAGACAACGTGGAGTGATCCGGCGCTGGAGGACATTCAAAACCACGCCGCTCAGGCCGAAATCTGGCTGCTGCTGGGCTGTGCGCTGCTGCTGGCGTGCGGGGTAGGCATCGCCGGCACCATGGAAAGCATGCTGGCGCAGAAGACAGAGGAGATCGGCATGCTGCGGGCGGTGGGCGCCACCCGGCGGCAGATTCGCCGCCTGTTCGGCCGGGATGCGTGGCTGCTGTGCCTGGTTTCCCTGCCCCTGGGCATCCTGCTTGGCATTGCGACGGTATTCATCATTTCCCGTTTTGCGGAAGGGGAAATCCTCTTCAGCCTGAACGGCTGGCTGCTTGTACCCGTGGCCGTCATCAGCGCTCTCTGCGTCTTCCTCTCCTCCCGGCTGCCGCTGTGCCGGGCCGCTCAGCAGACGCCCATGGGCGTGCTGCGGGATACAGGCCTGCTGCGCAGGGCGAAGCGCTTCCGGAGCCAGACGCAGTTCCGGGCCACACGGCTCATCGCCAGCCGTCAGACCCGGCTGCATCCCCTGCGCCAGATGGGCGGCGCGGTGATGGTGGCGCTGACGCTGCTGTGCACTGCCATCCTGTCCGAAGCGCTGCTGTACAA
>CAMNHF010000060.1 GCA_946538975.1 uncultured Clostridia bacterium
GCCTGTTCGGCGTGATCCTCGATCGGGTGGATCACCGCGTGGAGGCAGCGGTGCCCCGCGCCGCCGTTGTCGCTGCTGTCGCAGAAGTCCTGCAGCAGCGGCTTCTCCTGATATTTCGCGATGTGCACCGCGTGGCGGACCAGCTCATCCACGCCCTGATTCCTGGCCGCCGACACCGGCACGACGGGGACACCCAGCAGGGCCTCCATCGCGTTGATGTCCACGGAGCCGCCGTTGCCCGTCATCTCGTCCATCATGTTGAGCGCCATCACGGTGGGAATGCCCATCTCCAGCAGCTGCATGGTTAGGTACAGGTTGCGCTCGATGTTGGTGACGTCCACGATGTTGATGATTGCCCGGGGCTTCTCCTGCAGCACGAAATTGCGGGACACCAGCTCCTCGCCGGAGTAGGGCGACATGGAGTAGATGCCGGGCAGATCGGTGATCTTCGTGTTCGCGTGGCCCCGGATCGCGCCGTCCTTGCGATCCACGGTGACGCCGGGGAAGTTGCCCACGTGCTGGTTCGCGCCGGTGAGCTGGTTGAACAGGGTGGTCTTGCCGCTGTTCTGGTTGCCCACGAGGGCGAAGGTCAGCATCGTGCCCTCCGGCAGGGGGTCGCCGCTGCCCTTGGGGTGGAACTTGCCCTCCTCGCCCAGGCCCGGGTGGTCGGGGGACTTTTTCTTTTCTCTGGCGGGCTGCGTGGGAAGCGGTGCTTCGGCGGGCGTCACGGTGATGCTTTCCGCGTCGGCGATGCGCAGCGTCAGCTGATAGCCGTGGATGCGCACCTCCATCGGGTCGCCGAGGGGGGCGAGGCGGGTCACCGTCACGGGCACGCCGGGCAGCAGGCCCATATCGAGCAGATGCTGCCGGAGCGCTCCCTCGCCGCTGACCGCGCCGATGACCGCGGACTGGCCGGGCTGCAGATCCTTGAGTGTCATGGACATGGTTCCTTTCTTTGCCCTGCGGGCAGGGCAGCAATCAGGGGATGGACGAAACAGCGGGCATACGTTGTCAGAAAACCGCCCCGCGCGGCGCCATGGCGCGGGACGGGGGAGGGAATCACCACCAGCCGGACTGAACCTCCACGTGGATGAAGAGGTTGCCGTCGCGGCCGCTGCCCAGACCCGCGTTGCCCTTGCCGCGGATGATGGGCAGGGTGTAGCGGTCCTGGCCGGGGTGCGGCGCGATGTACACGGAGAGCTCCTCGGTCTTGGTGATGGTGCCGCTGCCGTTGCAGACGCGGCAGCGGCCGCCGGCGGAGGTGCCCTTGCCGCCGCAGACGCGGCAGCAGGTCTTGCGCGCGTACTTGACGGTCTTCGTGCAGCCCTTCGCGTTCTCGTGGCGGCTCACCTTCACATACACGGTGAGATCATCGCCGTCCTTGCTGAAGGTGTCCGCGGGCTTGGATGGCGGGGCCGCAGGCTGAGGCGCGGGCTTGGGCGGCGGGGGCTGCTGGCGGGAATCGACCTCGACGCGGACCAGCAGGTTGCCGCTGCTGCCGTTGCCGGTGCCGGCGTTGCCCTGGCCGCGCATAACGGGGAGGGTGTAGATGGTCTGGCCCGGGTGCGCGGAGATGGAGACCGTGATCTCCTCCTCATGGGGCATCGTGCCCTTGCCGTGGCAGACGGAGCAGCTGTCGGGCGTCTTGCCCAGACAGCCCGAGCAGCGGATCTGCCGGGTGTAGCGGAAGGTCTTGCGGCAGCCCTGCTGGTTCTCCTGCGGGGAGATCCGGATCACCTGCGTCAGGTCGGAGCCGTTGGTGCCGGTCTGCTGGAATCCCTGCAGGGCCGGCGGGGTCTTTGGGGCGGCGGGCCGGGGCGCCGGCGCGGGCTTCGCAGGCTGGGGCCGGGGTGCCGGTGCAGGGCGGCTCTGCGGGGCAGGCTGCGGCTGGGAGGCCGGCTGCATGCTGCTCTGCTGGCGGACGATCTCCCGCAGCGGCTTCACGGCGACCACGACGTAGAGGTTGCCGCTCTTGCCGCCATAGGCGCCCTGATTGCCGTAGCCGGGGAAGGTCTGCAGGAAGTTGGACACGCGCGGGTGCGCGGGAAAGGTGAGGTTCAGCACCGTGTCGGCTTCGGCCACGCCGAGGCCGTTGCACTGGCGGCAGGTGCCGCTGCCGGCCCGGCCGGAGCCCTTGCAGCGGGAGCAGAGCTCCTTGCGGTGCACGGTCCACTTCTTGACGAAGCCGGTTTCCGCCTCGCGGTCCGAGACCTCCATCCGGATCGTGATGTCCTCGCCGTCGACCGGATTGTGCTTCGCCTTGGGCGGGGCGGCCGGCTTTGGCGCAGCCGGTTTTGCCGGGGCTGCCGGCTTCGGTGCGGCCGGCTTTGCCGGGGCTGCGGTCTGCTCTGTGGCCGGGGGCTTTTTGGGCTTGGCGGGCTTCGCAGGCTCGGAGGGGGCAGCGGGAATCTGCCAGCCGATCATCTCATAGATCGTGCCGATCACGCGCTGGCAGGTCTCCTGGGCGAAGCCGGTCTCCTGCGCGTTCTGGCACAGCGCGGGGAACAGCGCCGCGTCGGGCAGCGTGTGGGACTGGATCTGGTCCATCAGCATGCGGCGCACATTGTAGACGCTGACGATGCTGCTGAGCTGCATGCGGAAATAGGTATACTGCTCGCCGGGCAGGATGTCCGTGGTCAGCAGCTGAAACTGCGTCGGGTTTTCGATGGTCGACTGCGGGCCGATTTCCTTCATGTCAAAGAGATCGCGCAGCGCCTTGCCCTCCGCGGACTGGGGCATATAGCGCCGCCGCTCCTCGGCGCCGCAGACGGGGCACTTCTGCGTGGTCTTCAGCGTGCCGCAGCAGTAACAATACATCTGTCCTCACCAGCTCCCTCAATGTCAACAAGGATGGGTCCGGATCTCCCGCGGGCGGGAAGAGGTCAGCCCCGGGGCAGCAGGGCCAGCCACTGCCGGAGCAGCGCCTCCAGCCTGCCGCTGCGGATGCTCTCGTCAAAGGTGCCCTCGAATGTCCGCTCCGTGCAGGCGAGCCAGGTCAGGCACGTGCGGATTTCCGCCGCGTTCATGGCCGGGATCTGCTTGTCCCGGATCGCGGGATAGTGCTCGCGGAAGTCCCCGTCCCAGATGTCCGGCCGGTAGATCAGCTCCATCACCGCGCGGGCGGAGGCATCCTCGAACCAATCAGCGGCCGTGTGGGCCGTCTGGAGATACTGCGTGATGATCTCCCGAATGTCCATGCGACTGTACCTCCTCTGCGCTATCGTGCGGCCGGAAGGGCCTCCAGAAACAGCTCCGCCAGCTGCCCGTCCGCATTGGTGCGGATCGCGTGCACCCGGAAGCGGGCGTCCCGGTTGAACAGCAGCTCGCGCTCGCCGCGGTTCGAGGAAACGGGATCCACGTACATGGCGTTCGCGCCTTTGCGGGCGAAGATGGTGTACATCACGCCGCCGGCCCACTTCTTCGCCTCGGACGGATGGATGGCGGTGGACATGAAGCCCGGATCCGTCACGGTCTTGCCGATCATGGAGGACAGGAACGCGGGATTGCGCAGCTGCGCCTCATTGCAGCCCAGCAGCCTGGCGGTGCGGTTGGCATTGGTGCCGCGCCAGACCATGGTGTCCTCCGCGACCTGCCAGCCCGCCAGCCCGAGGCCGGCGTCCGCGACCAGGCCCGCGATGTAGGGGGTGTCCTTGCCGTCACGCAGATAAGCGTTCATCGCGCTGTAGTAGGGCCCCGTGTAGCGCTCGATTGCGCTGCGCTGCGCCGCGGGCAGGGCGTCCCATTTCTGCCGGTTGAAGTTGGCCTGCGTGTGGTAGGCGTGGGCGTCCTCCAGACTGCCGAAGCTGCGGAAGCCCCGCGGGTTCGGGACGCTGCCGTAGATGCCCGCCCCTCCGGCGGTGCCCGTGAAGGCCGGCGCGGCGGACAGCGTTTGGCGGTGCAGCTCCTGCTCCAGCTCCTCGGCCAGGGCGGCGCACTCGTGCGCGAGCTTCTCCAGGACGTCCGCCATGCTCCGGGCGTCCCGGGCCGCGGCGAGAACCAGCTCCTTCAAGCAGTCCGCGTCGCCGCGGGTCAGGTTGTCCATGCATGCGCCGGCCTGTGTCAGGAGGGTGGAGGCGTCCTGCAGGGCCTGCTGCCGCGTCTGCGTGAGGCTTTGCGTGATCTGCCGGAGCATCTGCACATTGCTTTCCGAGGGGGCGAGCCGCATGTCATCACCTCCGCCGCGAAGGACTCAAGGCGCGCAATCAGTAATCGCCGCCGGCCTGGAAGGCGATCTTGCCGTAGGTCACGCGGCCGGAAGCGCCGCACCAGGGGCAGTGGAAGATCTCGCCGTCCAGCGAGGGGCAGGACAGCTTCTTGCAGCTGCCGCACACGGTGAAGCCCTTCTCGTGGCAGGTGAGGCAGCCGTTGAAGTGCGGGTCATAGACAATATTGCCCTCGATCCGGGTGGTGTCGAAGCCCTCGAACTTCGCCTCCTTCAGGGAGAGCGGAAAGGCCCACTGGGCGCGCCAGGTGCCGGCGTCCACGCGCTGGAATTCCACGCCGTACTGGAGCTTGTTCTGGGTGCAGCGGCATACCGCCACAACTGCTTCGGGGATCTTCTGCATGGCATTTCCCTCCGTTATCGGTCACTCAGCGGCGCAGGACCTTCTGCCTGACGGCCTCCTCCAGCTCGTCCGACAGCTTGTTGGCCTCGGTGGACAGCTCGATCGCGACGTCGCTGAGGCCCCGCGCGTCGGCGGCCAGACCCTGGATGATCTCTCCCATGGCTTCGGCGTCGCCCTCCGTCAGCTCATGCAGGCAGCCGGAAACCTGGGAGGCGAAGGCTTGAGCGCTTTGCACGGCCTGCTCCGAGACCTGCATGAGGCCCCGCGAGACATCGCGCAGGAAGTCCACATTTTCCTGAGATGGCGCCAGTTTCATCGTGCAATCCCTCCTGTCTTACATCTCTTCCAGCTGGTGCAGCCGGGCCGTCAGCTGCTGGATCAGGGCGTCGATTTCCTGGGCCCGCCCCTGGATCCTGCCGACCAGGCCCGTGGTCTGGCTGTGGATGCCGGCCGACTTGCGGACCGAGGACTGAATCTTGTCCAGCAGGGTGTCGCTCTTGGACAGCAGATTGGCATTGGAGCGCAGGGCGTCGGCATAGGCTTTCAGGGCCTTAATGGCGGTCTGATAGCCTTCGCTGGTGGGCTTGTTGCCAGCCATGGAGATCATCCTTTCTGCATCGCGGTCATTTGAAAGCGTAGGTGGTGAACAGCGCCTGGTCGGAGACGCCGGTGTAGAGGAAGGTCTGGTCGTCCAGCAGCGTCCGGGCCAGCTTTGCGGTGTCGTAGTCCGCGGCGCCGGAGCGGAACAGGAAGCGGTTGGCGAAGTATTCCGCCTTCAGCGGCTTCGGGAAGACGGAACTGTCCTTGTCCGCGCAGGCCAGCATCACGGTGCCGTGGCGGGGGCCGGCGCGCAGGATCCGGACGAGGCTGTCGGTCAGCGGCTCGTCATCGCCGTGGGGCTCGGCCGGTGCGGCGGGCGCCTCCTGCTGGAAAGCCAGCGCCAGCTCGCGCAGGGCCGCGTCCGCGTCACCGGGATCGGGACTCGGGGCGGCGGGCTTTGGCGGACGGCGGAGCAGGCGGGCCTCCTCCTCCATGTCGCTGAGCTGCACCAGCAGCTGCGGCAGATCGGGGATCAGGATGAGCTGCCGCGCCTCCTCGCCGCGCTCCAGGCTGGCCCTGATGCTGCGGATGCGCCCGGGCACCTTTTCGGCGGCGATGAAATTGCGGCTGGCGCCGTAGTGCTCGCGCAGGCGGCCGGTCAGCGGGTCATACTCGCCGGCCCAGATCTCCGGCGACCACTTCTGCAGCACGCTGCTCTTGATGCAGGCCCGGAACACGTCGAAGGCGGCCTGCAGGCGGTCGGCGCTGTTGCGCACGTCGCACAGCAGGATGAAGGACTGGTTCATGCGGCGCTGCGCTATGACGCGCTGCACCGTGTCCATGTTCCGGGGCGTGCCGGGGTAGAGGGCCAGTCCCGGCTCCGCGATGTGCCGCAGATCCGCGATCATGTCGGCCTGCCGCTCGGCAAAGGTGATGCGGCGGCTCTGGTCGACGACGACGGGGTGCTTCGGCGCGCAGCGGAGCTCGCGGCGCTGGCGGTCGGACACGCGGCAGATCTCCTCCATGCCGCTGTCGTCCAGGTACAGCACCTGGGCGGGCTGGGACAGGCAGCGGTCCTCGGTCAGCTTGCGCCCGTGGGTGCGGATGGCCAGCTGGTGCGGCATGATGCTGCTCAGGATGCTGTCCTGCTCCGGGGTGCGGTGGGCGATGGCCGCGCATTCGCGCTTCTCCGCCGTGTCCGCCGCCATCAGCAGGCGCAGGCCGATCTGATCCTTGGCCTCGTCGGTGAGGCCCTTCACGCCGCTGACATAGTTCTGATGGGAGAAGAGCAGGTGGAAGCCGTTCTTGCGCGACTGCTGCAGGATCATCGTCAGCCAGGTGCGGCACTTCATGCCCTTCTCGGAATTGTAATCGGCGAGGGCGTTGCTCAGCGGGCCGAACTCATCCACGATCACGAACACGCGGGGCGGCACCTGATCCCGGGGCAGATCCCAGATTTCCTCCACGCCGGCCGCGGCGCGCAGCTTGTTCCGGCGCTCGTGCTCCTGGTAGAGCCGCTCGATGAAGGCGGTGATCGCGTCCACGGAATTGTCCAGCACCAGATACCGCACATGGGGCGGCATGTGGCGGGCGTAGACGGAGAAGCTGGAATTCTGCATGTCCGCCAGCCACAGCTCCACGTCGTCCGGATGATACCGGAGCGTGATGCCGGCGATCAGGGCGTGCAGCAGGGTGGACTTGCCGGAGCCGGACGCGCCCAGCAGGTAGCCGGCGAAGTCCACGCCCCAGAAGGAGACGGACTGCAGCTGGCCGCCCAGCAGGCCATAGGGGAGATCCACGCTGAAATCCGCCCGGGCCTGGCGCGCGGGCAGCACGTCCGTCTTCACATAGTCCAGGTAGCGGGTGCTGATTTGGGCCGGCTTCGCCAGGTGCTGCAGCTGCTCCGCGACCGCGCCGGGAATGGCGGAGATCGGCTCGGGCAGGGAGCACATGCTGCGCTTGCCGTCGTGGTAATACCAGCAGACGCCCTTGTCGTAGAAGACTGCGTCGCCGCCGCCGCGGGAGGGCTGGGTCTGCTCGCTGTGGAGCAGGATGACGCGCAGGCCGGCGCTTTCGCTGTTGGCGACCAGCTGCTGCAGCATGCTCTGGCAGCCGGCGAGCTCCTTCACGCCCCGGACGATGAGCAGCCGCCCGCGGAGCTTGCCGGCCTTGTGCAGGCTGAGCAGCCGGCCCAGCTGGGTGGAGATGTCCGCGGGGGTGAGGGCCATGGCGGCCACGCTGCTGCCCTCCAGAGGCGCCAGAATGCCCAGCGAGGCCCGGCTCATCATCGCGCCGTCGATCCAGAAGACGCGCTCCGGCATCGGCGGGCAGCGGGTGATGAAATTGACAGCCCAGGACTGCACGCTCTTCAGGATTGCGCTGGTGCGCTGCAGGCTGTCCGGGTAGATTTCCAGCACGGAGGGGAAGCGCTGCGGTACGGCGAGGCGGCCGTCCTTTGTGCCGTAGCCGCCGGCGAGGCGGGCAAAATCCCCGAGGCATTCCGGCAGCAGATGCAGGCCCTTCCACGCGCAGGCGAAGGGCGGGTTGGCCTCGGCGGCGGGCGGGCTCCAGGGCCCGCGGCCCAGCATCGGCATGCTCAGCGCGTAATCCGCCTGGCAGTGCCGGAGCAGCTCCGCGAAGTCGGCGCTCTGCAGAATCTTCCGCTGCCGCTGGACCGCCTCGGGCAGGGAGCCCTTCCGGCCGCCCTCGGACAGCCGCCGGCGGTCCTGCTCGATGTCGCGGCTGAGGCGGGCCTCCTCCTGATCCAGCCAGGCGATGCCGCCGGTGGCGATGCGGTAGACCATCTGGGCGTCCCGGTCGCCGGGCACCATCTGCATGTGCAGATAGACCGCCTGCAGCTGATCCATGTCCGGCTGCTGCGCCGGGCCCGGCTGCGCGGAGCCCGCGTAGGGCTTCGCCATCTGGACATAGGCGTTCAGCTCGCTGCGCCGGGCCGCGTGGGAGGCGCGCAGCTCCTCCAGCCGCTTTTCCTTCTCCCGGATGGCGCCGGGCAGGCGGGCCTGCTCCTCCGGGGAGAGGCGCTGGCCGTTCGCGGAGCGCTCCTTCTCGGCCTTCAGCAGGGCGGCCAGGGAACGGTATCGCTGGTTGAGATCCGGCATCTTGTCGTGCCTCGCTTTCAGTCCGTCAGCCGCCGATGGTGACGAAGGAATCGGAATCGACCTGGGTCACAGAGCTGCGCATGCCGGGCATGGCCTTGGCAACCTCCAGCTGCACCTGGCGCGCGGTCATCGTGGCCAGGGCGATGCGGTCGTAATCGTCGTGCAGGTTGGCCAGGCTGAAGGACGCGAAGGAGAAGTGCTTCTCCATGCCGGTGTTGGTCCGCACGGCGATCTCGTCGATGGTGACGCTGATGCGCACCTCCAGCCGGCCGCGCAGATTGCGGTGGCTCTGCAGCATCTTCTGCACCTCGGGCATCACGTGGGCGCCGATCTGCACCGGATACTGGGAGGACTGCATGCGCGCGGCGCTGGCCTGCAGCCTCCGCTTGAAATCAGCCTTCAGCTGCTCGATCTCCTGGTCCCGGGACTGCTCGCAATGGGCGCGGAACCGGCGCAGGTCCTCTTCCAGCTCGGCCTTCTTCGCCGCGATCTTCTGGCTGTTGTCGCCGGACACCTTGCCATAATTCATGCGGACGCGGATGATGTCGATCAGGTTGGGATTGAGCAGGAAGCGCAGCTCCGGATGCTCGTTGATCATCTGTCGGTCCACCTGGCCGTTCTCATTCAGGGCCGGATGCCGCTTCAGGAAGACGTAGCCGGCGGCAGCCAGGATGAACACAATGGTCGCGCTGCCCTTGATGAAGATCTCGCTGATGAGCGCGGCCGCGAGCAGGGAGACGACGAAGCAGATCGCGCACTCCTTCACGATGAAGGCGATGCTGTAGTGCTGCAGATAGCTCTGCACATCCCGCTCCACATCCTCCTGGATGCGGACGAAGTTGTTGAACTCGCCCTGCAGCTGAGAGGCCTGCCGCTGGTATTCCGCCTCCCAGCGCTGCTTGCAGGCATCCACCTGACGCTGCAGATAATTGCTCTTCATGCGATCAGTCCTCCATCATGCGGCGGAAGGCTTCCTCGGCGTCCTCCTCCGGCTCCTCCTGCCGGACGGGCGCGTTCAGGTCGCTGCTGATGCGGGCCAGCTGGTTCCGGGCCCGCTGCTCCTGGCTGGCCCAGCCCTCGTAGCGCTCGGCATAGGAGCCGTACTTCTGCTGCAGCTCGTCGATCTCGGCCTGCAGGGCCCGGAGGCGGTCTTCGGTCTCCTTGCGCTGCGCGGCACGCTGCTGCAGTTCACGCTGATCGTGCGCAATGGCGTTCTGCAGCTCGAAATAGGTTCTGACATGCGGCAGGATCATGTCCAGCGGCCCAAGCTTGGTCATGATGGGGTGCAGGCGCTGCATTTGCGGATCGGTCCGCATCCGGGTGTATTCGTCGTTCAGCCTTTCAGCGACAGCCTTCTCCTGGACGGCCAGCGCTTCACTGCCGGTGCGCAGCTGGGCGAGGTCCGCCTGCAGCTTCTTCATGCGGTCCTCCATGCGCTGCTTGCTGCCGGTCATGGAGCCGATGTGCAGCTGGGCCTCCTTCAGGGCGGCCTCGGCGCGGAACTGCTCGGACAGCAGCTCGAAGCGGCGGCGGTAGGGCAGCACGGCGGAGGGCTTCAGCCAGCCGACGACGGAGATGTCGTCACGGCTGGCGCGGTCGCTCATGCCGGCCAGCTCGGAGCTGAGGTAGCTCTGCAGGTTCTCCATGCCCTCCTGCGCGCCGAAGATGGCGATCTGCCCCACGCCCACATCCGCGGCGTCCATGGTGGCATAGCAGTCCTCCAGGCCGTCCGAGGCCAGCACGACGGCGGCGATGCCCGGCTTGCCGCGCATGCTGACGATGGCGCACTTGTAGGTGTCCGCCGCGTCGGTGTCGCAAAGGGAGGTGGTGAAGTTCAGCTGGCAGCGGTCGTCCCACGGAATCACGTCGTGGGAGGTGGTGCCGTCGTCATAGATGAAGAAGGCGTGGCCGTCGCCCTTCTGGATCAGCAGCATCTGCTCATCGGTCATGACGGCGGCCAGCAGGGTCGCGCCATAGATGTGCGGGATGCGCTTGCCCGCCGCGTAGGTATCGTAAAGATTGCCGGCGTCCTGGATTTCCTGCTCGCTGAGCGGGTTGGCCCGGTAGTGGGCGATGACCGCCTCCTGCCAGGCGTCGTTGATGCCGTGGCACAGCCGGGAGATGCACTCGTCGGACCAGGGATCGACGGCGCAGGGCGTCGGCGTGATGTCCGGTTCATCGCTGTCGTCGATCTTCGGCGGGATCAGCGGCGCGGCCGGGTCGATGGCCTCGGGCATCTCGATCGTGACATACTCGGTAACCGCTTCCGGCTTCGCGGCGGCGGGCGCTTCCTCCGGCTTGGGATCGGCGGGGGTCTCCTTCGGCTGGGAATCGGCGGGTGCGGGCGTTTCGGGATTGACGGCGGGGGAGGCCTCCTGCGGCGCGTCCGGGGCGGGGCGCTGCAGCTCCAGCCACTGCTTCAGGTGGCTGATTGCGGTCTCCACGGCCAGATGGGAGCCGATGTGGCTGCGCATGCAGCGGCGGTCGCCATGGCCGTCGGAAACCACGCCAATCCAGCCGAGATCGGTCTTCAGGATCCCGGCGTCGTCCTCCTTGGGCGTGCCGGCCTGCACGTGGGAGGCGCCCCGCACAGAAACACAGAACATCTGATAGTCGTTGAGCATGGCATTCTTCCTCCAAAAGCAGCAGATGACGGAACTGTCACCTGCTGCGGCGGTCTGGGAGCCGTGATCCGGGGAAGGAAAGCGAAAGCCGGCGCGGTGTTATTCGACGTCCGACACGTCGAAGAGCGGATCGTCCACGGGCGCGGGAGCGGGCGTCGGCGGCTGGGGCTCGGGCGGATCCATCGGGGTGGGCGGGGTCGGCGGAGCGGGCTTTTTCTGTCCGGCATCGGACGCGACGCGCTGCACCACCTCGGCGCCGCTGCCGCTTTCTTCCTCGCTGACGACGCTGCGGCTGCCGGCCAGGCTGCTCGTCACGCTGACGGCGACCAGCAGGTTGGCGAAGGTGCTCATGTCGGTGATGCGCAGCACGCCCTCACGGTCGCCGACGACCTCGGCCAGCACGCCCTCGTTCGCGTTGCTGCCCAGGGCGATGCCGATCTTGATGGCCTGCTGGAACCAGCGGTTCTCCTGAATCTTGCGCAGGGCGGACTGCCAGTCGTCATTGGGCGCGCCGTCGGACATGATGATGATGATCGGGCGCTTGTTGCCGGTGGGAGATTCCAGCATCTCGTTGCGGCTCAGGCCCGCGCGCAGCATGTTCAGCGCGTCGCCCAAGTGCGTGAGGCCCTGGGCGCTCTGCTCCGGGAAGTCGATGAAGTCCTCAATGTACTCGGAGTGCTTGCTGGCCGGCGTGCCGGTGACCCACGCGGCGACGGTGTTGAAGGTCATCACGGAGATGCGCAGGCGCGCGTCGCCGCTGGCCTCGAACTTGTCCTTCAGGATGCGGATGGTCTCCCGCATGCCGCTGTTCAGCTGGGCAATGCCCTCGCCCGACATGGAGCCGGAGGTGTCCAGCAGATAGAACATGTGCAGTTCCTTGATTGCCTTGCCTTCCTGGAGTTCCTCGCCGTTGTTGAAGCCCATTTGATGCTCCTCCTTGTGCTTATTTGAGAATGTGTGAACTCATGATGCCTGCCGCCCTTACGGCAGCTGCTCCAGCGTGACGACCTTGCCGTCAGCCATGACGATCTGCTTCACGGCCTCCGCCGCGATGAGGCCGTTCTCCGCTAGGCTGTCGTCCAGGCCGGTGGTGCGGTGCACGGTGATCCGCTTGCCGCTGACGTTCTGCAGCACCAGGATGCGGTGATCCTTGCTGGAGCGCCGGACCTGGATCTCCTTGATGTTGCCCTTGCCGGTATCGCAGTAGCGGAGGTTGGCGCTCATCAGCGCGCCGCCGAAGGAGATCGGGATGGGATACTTCCACTTCTCGGTGCGGAAGGCGAGCTGCGGGCCCAGCGGCTTGCGGCAGCTGTCGCAGGCGGGGTGCATGCGGCCGGTGTAGACCATCTCGCCGTCGCAGTACGGGCAGGTGAGAATGTCGTTGCGCAGGCGGATCAGCACCTTCTCCCAGGTGCTCTCGTCCAGGCGCTTGTTCGGCTTCTGCAGCATGGCCTCCTTGCTGAAGGCGGCGAGGAAGGCGCCCTGCAGGTAGCTGGGCATCTGGTCCCAGATGCTGATGATGTAGTGCTGCAGCTGGTTGCTGGGCCGGTTGCGCGCGTCGTCCTTGTCGAACATGAAGACGGGATCGGTGCAGTACATCGCGTTGAGCATCTCCGGGGTCTCCAGCGCGGCCAGCACGCGGACGCCCTCCAGCGGGTGGGCCCGGAAGAGAATGTGGAACAGGATGATGGACAGGGAATAGTAGTCGCTGTGGCGGTTGGGCTGGCCGCTGTGCAGCACCTCCGGCGCGATGAAGCCCGGCGTGCCCAGGATGCCGCTGCTCTCGCCGTTGACGGAGACGTTGTCGTTGTCAATGATGCGCAGATCACCGGTCTCCGGGTGGAACATGAAGTTGCCCAGACTCAGGTCCTGATAGCTGTAGCCGGTCATGTGCAGAATGTTGAAGGCCGAGACCAGGTTCAGCATAGCGTCGATGGCGATCTTCATGCTGCTGAAGCGTACGCCCTTGCGGTCCATGGGCAGGACAAAGCGCTCCAGCATCGTGAAGGGCTTCTCCACGAAGTCCATGATGTAGCCCTGCACGCCGCCCGCAGAGACGGCCTCCTGCGGCCAGACATAGTAGCGCTGGTCCGGGGCGCCCTTCTTGATCAGGTCCTTGATATGGCTGAGAATGTTCGGGCGCACATTGAGCATGTTGCGCTTGTACTGCTTGAAGCACTTCTTGCCGGCGGGGCCTTCCACCACGTAGGTGATGCCCTGCCCGCCCTCGCTGAGCTGCTTGACAATCTTATACTGGCGCCGCATCTCCGTGGTGACGACGGTGCCGATGGCGAGCGCTTCGCTTGCGTTGTTCTGACCAGCCATGCGTATCCACTCCGTTCAGTTGTTCTTTTTTACGACAGATATGCTTTTCCTGCAGAATCCGCCGACATTGTACCATGAATACCGGTTTCCGTCAATTGCCGGAGGGAAAAAAGACCGGCCGCGCCGTGCTTTTCGGCGGGGAAGCGGCCGCGCGATGGGGGGAAATCCGGGGACGGTGCAGGAATTTTGCAGCGGAGGGCGAAATATATGATGGATTAACCCAGAGGAGTGATTTCATGTCTGAATGCAACCACGACTGCTCCAGCTGCGGGGCAGCCTGTCCCTCCCGCGATCCCAAGAGCCTGCTGGCCCCGGCCAACCCGGGCAGCCGCGTGAAGCACGTCATCGGCGTGATGAGCGGCAAGGGCGGTGTGGGCAAGAGCCTGGTCACCGGGCTGGCCGCCTGCGCGCTGCAGCGCATGGGCCTGCGCACCGCCGTGCTGGACGCGGACATCACCGGACCCTCCGTGCCGCGGATGTTCGGCATCCACGACAAGGCCATGGGCAACGACGAGGGCATTCTCCCGGCCCATACCCGCACCGGCATCTCCGCCATGAGCATCAACATGCTGCTGGAGAACGACACCGACCCGGTGGTGTGGCGCGGGGCGCTGATCGCCGGCACCGTCAAGCAGTTCTGGACCGACGTGGTCTGGGGCGACGTGGACTTCATGTTCGTCGATATGCCTCCGGGAACCGGCGACGTGCCGCTGACCGTGCTGCAGTCCCTGCCGGTGGACGGCCTGCTGATCGTCCTGAGCCCGCAGGAGCTGGTGGGCATGATCGTCGAGAAGGCCGTCAAGATGGCCCGGATGATGAACGTGCCGGTGCTGGGCCTGGTGGAGAACATGGCCTACATGACCTGCCCGGACTGCGGCAAGAAGCTCTATCCCTTCGGCCAGGGCAAGGTGGAGCAGGTCGCGCAGGCCTATTCCATCCCGCTGCTGTGCCGCCTGCCGATCGATCCCGTCATCGCGGAGAAGTGCGACGCCGGCCAGGTGGAGGAGCTGAACCTCCCCGAGATGGACGACGCGGCCCGCGTGATCGCCGCCATCGGCCAGTGACCGCCGGAATCCTGATCCCGTGAAAAAACGCCCGGCCCGGGCCTGCATCTCCGCCTGAACTGCAAAGCGCAGGAGCGGAGAGCGGCTGCGGGCCGGGCGTTTTGGCTTGCCTTTTGACGGGAAAGCGCCAGAATTACGCAACGCAAAAGCCGCCAGGCGCGAGGGCCAGACGGCTGATTTGGCATGTCAGGGCGCGGGGAACCAGACGGTGTAGCCGTTCCTGACGCCCCAGGCCTCGGCGTAGCTGCCGGGATGGGCGATGAGGATGATGGGATCGGCGCTGTCCGCCGGCGGGAAGGCGGCGTCGTCGATCTCCGCGACGCCCTCGGGGAAGTACACCACGGTGCCGCCCGCCAGATCCGCGAAGGCATCGCGCTCGATGACGGTCAGATCCTCGGGCAGGTCGACGTCCGCGGGCCGGGCGGCCGGGAAGTGCAGCGCCGCGTTCAGCAGGGGATCGTTGAAATCGTCGATGGCGAGGGCGTCCCATTGGCTCTGCGTGCCGCAGAAGTACACGTCCGTCAGCGCCGGGCAGTCGTTGAAGGCGAACGCGCTGATCTCCGTGAGGCTGCCGGGGAGCATCACCCGCTGAAGGGAATCGCTGAACTCGAAGGCGTCCATGCCGATGGACACAGCGCCGTCCGGCACGGTCACGGCGGTGAGGCTGTCGCAGTCGCGGAGCAGCCAGGCGGGGATGGCGGCGAGGCCCTCCGGCAGGGTGATCGAGCTGAGCTCATAGTGGCCGGAGAAGGCCCATTCGCCGATTGCCCCCACCGGATGACCGTCCAGCGCGGCCGGGACAGCCAGCACGGTCTGCGTGCCGCTGTACGCGGTGATAACGGCCTTGCCGCCTTCCAGCGTGTACTCATAGTCTCCGCTGGTTTCCGCAGCGGCGCAGCCGAGCAGCAGGAGCAGGGCCGTCAGCGCGGCCAGCAGCCCTTTGATTCTCATGATGGATGCCTCCTTGATGACGTGGGTGACAGGCGCGGGCCGCCCGTTCCTGAGCGCGGGATCTGCGCCTTGGGACGGTGCGGCTGATGAGCGGGCCTGACGCTCCGATGACAGCAGAAAACCCGAGGGCTGTAAAGCGTCCGCCGGCTGTTTTCGCTGCGGCCGGTCTCACTCAGCCGTGCGGGCGTGCACGGCCTCCGAGAGCTGGCCGTAATAGCGGCTGCCGTCGGGCAGGTCGACATAGCTGCGCACCTTGAACCAGTATTCCGTGTCCCGCTTGAGGCCGGTCAGGGTCTCGGTCAGGGTGCCGGCGGGGATGTTCTTCCACCACCGGTATTCGCCGCCGGTGCCGGCCTCGGTGTAGAAGATCTGATAGCCGGTGGCGCCGGCGGCCCGGGTCCAGCTGACCTTGATCTGCCGGCTGCCGCCCTTGACGACGGCCCGCACCTGCGGCTGAATGGCGATCTTCACGCCGGCGGAATACGGGCCGTAGGCGCGGCCGCCGCCGGGCAGGTCGACATAGGCGCGGACCTTGTAGTAATAGGTCGTGCCGGGGGTCAGGGAGTAGTTGGCCACCTGCGGCGTGGTGGCGTTCTTCACCCAGGTGTATTCGCCGCTGCCCGCCACGGTGCGGAAGACCTGATAGCCCGTGCA